>JANPKC010000263.1:0-4096 GCA_031425855.1 Actinomycetes bacterium
CCGAAGCTGCCGACGATCAGGTACTTGAGCCCGGCCTCGAGCGACTCCTTCCGGTGGGTGTCGAGGGCCACCAGGATGTACAGCGCGATCGAGAACCACTCCAGCCCGAGGAACAACGTCATCAGGTTCCCGGCCGAGACGAAGAACGCCATGCCGCCGCCGGCGGCGGCGAGCAGCGCGTAGTACTCGCCGACGTGGTCGCGGCGGTTCTCGCCCCAGGAGACGAGGACGGTGAGCGCCCCGGCGCCGGCCACGATCAGCGCCGCGAGCGCGCCGAGGCGGTCGCGCGTGAAGGACTCGGCGATCAGCGAGCGCCCCTCCGCGCTCCTGTCGAAGACGATCGCGGCGAAGACGCCTGCCGTGACGAAGCCCGCGAACGCGGCGAGCGTGGTGAAGACGCGGCGCATCCACCAGGGCACGAGCACGCTGCCGAGCAGCGCGACGCCCGAGGCGCCGAGCAGCGCGAGCGTGGGCGCGAGCGCGAGCCAGTCGACCTTCGGTGTTGTGATCACGGCGCTGCCTCCGTCTGCTCCGCGTCGACGATCAGCGGGAACGCCCGCTCCGAGATCGCGGCCGGCCAGGCGGAGAGGACGAGCAGGAGTGCGACGAGCGGCACGACGATCGCCAGCTCGAGCGGCCGGACGTCCGGCGCGCCCTCGCGCACGGCGGAGCCCCGAGCCGTGTGGAGCACGGCCGAGATCAGCCGCAGCATGTACATCGCTGCGAGCACGATCGCGCCCGCACCGATCACCGCCCAGCCCCAGCCGACGCCGTAGATCCCCGCGAGGATCAGGAACTCGCCTGCGAACGCGACCGACCCGGGGACGGCGAGCGCAACGATCCCCGTCGTCATCAGCAGGGTCGCGAGCACCGGCCGGCCGCGCGCCATCCCGCCGAGGCCGGCGAACGCGCTCGACCCTGTGCGCGCCTCGACCATGCCCGCGAGCAGGAAGAGCGTCGCCGAGACGAGGCCGTGCGCGACCGACTGGAGGATGGCGCCGTTGATCCCGAGCTCGTTCAGCGAGAAGAGGCCGATCGTGACGAGGCCCATCTGGGCCATCGAGGAGTACGCGGTGACGCCGCGGATGTCGGGCGCGCGGAAGGCGAGCACCGATGCGTAAATCAGGCCGACGGTGGCGAAGGCGAGGATCGTCGACTGGTACTGCTCGACCGGCTCGGGGAACTTCGCGATCACGATCCGGAGCAGGCCGTAGACCGCGGCCTTCGAGACGACGCCGGAGAGGATCGCGGCCACCTCGGGCGGCGCCTCGCGATACGCGTCGACGAGCCAGCCGTGGAAGGGGAAGATCGGCGCCTTGACCGCGAAGGCGGCAAGGAAGCCGAGGAAGACCCAGTCGTTCGAGGAGACGCCCGAGTCGACGAGCGAGAAGGTGCCCTGCGAGAGCCCGAAGGCGACGATCGCGGCCAGCATCAGCAGCGAGCCCGCCATCGTGTAGATCACGAACGTGGCCGTCGCCCGCAGACGCCGCGGCCCGCCCCAGACGCCGATCAGGACGTAGATCGGGATCAGCATCGCCTCGAAGAAGACGTAGAAGACGAGCAGGTCCTGGGCGGTGAAGACGCCGACGATCGATCCCATCAGGAAGAGCAGGAGGCCGTGGTAGGCGCGGCTGCGGTCGCCTCCCGCCCACGCGGCGTAGGCAATCGCGATCGCGCAGACGACGACGGTCAGGCCTGCGAGGAAGAGCGAGAAGCCGTAGAAGCCGACGTGGTAGGAGACGCCGAGGTCGCTGAACCAGCTCTGCCGGTCCTCCAGCTGGAGCCCCTGCTCGAAGTCGAACCGCCCGACCGCGACCGCCCACAGCGCCACCTCTGCGAGCGCCGCGAGGAGCGCGAGCATCCCGGCGGCGCGACCCGGGAGCGGCAGCAGCCAGACGACGAGCGCGGCGGCGAGCGGGAGGACGATCAGCGCCGTGGTCATTGGACGCTGATGAAGACGACGACGAGGATGGCGACGCCGAGGGCGATCGCGAGGGCGTAGCTGCGCAGATAGCCGGTCTGGGCGCCGCCGACGGCGCCGCCGGTCCCGCGCGCGCCGGCGGTGACACCGGCGATCGAGCCGCCGATCAGCGGCTCCTCGACGCCGCGGCGGAAGCCGCGCGTCAGCAGGACGGCCGGCTTGTAGAAGATCAGGTCGTAGAGCTCGTCGAACCAGAACTTGTGCTCGAGCGTGTCCTGGACGGCAGCGCTCCGCGGCACCGGCCGGCTGCGCGCGCCGTAGAGCGTCCACGCGACGAACATCCCGGCAAGGCCGAGCCCCACCGCGAGCGCGCTCGTGACGTAGTCCTGGGTCACGGTCGGCTCGATCAGCGCGAGGTGCTCGCGCCCCCCCTCACCGAAGCCCAGTGCGATCGGGTCGAGCCACTCGCCAAAGGGATGCCAGATGCCGGCGATCTGGATCCAGCCCCCGATGACCGCAAGCACGGTGAGGACGCCCACCGGCCAGGTCATCGTCCAGGGGCCCTCGCCGTGGCCGTGGCCGCCCGCGTGCTCCCTGACGAGGGGCGACGGCTCACCGAGGAAGACGACGAAGAAGAGTCGGAACGTGTAGAGGCCGGTCAGCAGCGTCCCGACGAGGCCCGCCACGAAGAGGAGCTGCCCGTAGCCGCCGCTCGCGAGCGCCGAGGCGAGGATCGAGTCCTTGGAGAAGAAGCCGGAGAGCGGCGGGATCCCGACGAGGGCGAGCGAGCCGATCAGGAAGGCGAGGAAGGTCTTCGGCATCACGCCGCGGAGGCCGCCCATCTTCCGGATGTCCTGCTCGCCCGCGAGGTGGTGGATGACGAGGCCGGCGGCCATGAAGAGCAGCGCCTTGAAGAACGCATGCGTCATCAGGTGGAACATCGAGTTGCCGTACGCCCCGAGGCCCGCGCCGAGGAACATGTAGCCGATCTGGGACATCGTCGAGTAGGCGATCACGCGCTTGATGTCCGTCTGGACGAGCGCGACGAGGCCGGCGACGAGCAGCGTGATCGCCCCGAGCCCGGCGGCGAGGTCGGAGATCGACGGCGCCAGCTCGAAGATCGGGTGCGCGCGCACGATCAGGTAGACGCCGGCCGTGACCATCGTCGCCGCGTGGATCAGCGCCGAGACGGGCGTCGGGCCCTCCATCGCGTCGGGGAGCCAGGTGTGGAGCGGGATCTGCGCCGACTTGGCGACGGCGCCGCCGAGCAGGCCGAGCGCGACCAGGTTGACCGCGGTCTGGGAGAGGCCCTCGGCGCCGCTGAACGCCTCGTCGAAGTTCAGCGTCCCCGTCTGCCACATCAGGACGAAGAACGCGAGCGCCATCGTCGCGTCGCCGAACGCGTTCATCACGAACGCCTTCTTCGCGGCCGCGACCGCCTCCGGCCGCTCGTGCCAGAAGCCGATCAGCAGGTAGGAGGCGAGGCCGACGAGCCCCCAGCCGACGAGCAGGAGCAGGAAGTTCCCCGCCTGCACGAGCATCAGCATCGAGAAGACGAAGAGCGACATGTAGGCGAAGTAGCGCCGCTCCTCGGGGTCGCCGTCCATGTAGCCGATCGAGTAGAGGACGATCAGGCCACCGACGCCCGAGACGATCAGCATCATCGTCACCGAGAGCGGGTCGACGAGCAGCGAGAGGTCGACCCGGAAGCTCGGGGTCGCGAGCCACGTCCAGGCAGTCGTGACCGCCTCGCGCTCCTCGTGGTCGCGGCCGAGCAGGCCGACGAAGGCCGCGACCGCGCCGCCGAAGGCCGTGAAGACGGAGGCGGTCGAGATCCAGGCGGCCGTCCGGCGCGAGATCGAGCGCCCGAGCAGGGTGATCGCGAGCGCCCCCGCGAGGGGCGCCAGGAGACAGAGCCACGCGCCGGCGGTCATCCGCGCAGCACCCGCAGCCGGTCGACGTCGAGGTCGAGCTTGCGCCGGGCGATCGCGACGATCAGGCCGAGGCCGACGACGACCTCGGAGGCGGCGACCGCCATCACCGCGAGGGCGAAGATCTGGCCGTCGTGGTCGCCGTACTGGCGCGCGAACGCGATCAGGGACAGGTTGGCGGCGTTGAGCATGATCTCGAGCGAGAGCAGCACGATCAGCGGGCTGCGGCGCAGGAGCACGCCGG
>JANPKC010000264.1:0-1559 GCA_031425855.1 Actinomycetes bacterium
GGGCCGCGGCGCCAGGTGGCCGCGACCAGGATCGCCACCAGCAGGAGGTACGCCGTCGCCAGCGGGCTCAGGAAGGTCGAGACGAGCCGGCGCAGCGGCCGCTCGTCGCCCATGTTGTAGACCCAGTTCTCCGGCAGGAACGAGAGCCCGCCGTACTCGAGGCCGAGCTGCTCGCGGTACCACCCCGGCACGCCGGAGTCGCGCCAGGTCTGGAGCGAGATCGCGTAGATGTCGACGAGCCCCCACGCGGCGACGAGCGCCGCGACGCCGAGGATCAGCCCGCCGACGAGGCGCCTGTCACGCGCCGAGAGCGTCAGCCCGCGCCCGAGGAAGTAGCAGGCGACCGGCGTCAGGTCGTGCCGGACGCCGTAGAGGATCCCGCGCGCGGAGGCGTCGCCCCCGAGCCAGTCCTGCGGCACGAGCGCGTAGACGACGACGAAGGCGGCGTAGGCGAGCGCGAGCCAGTCGGCCGAGGTCGACTTGAACGGGATTCCCCGGCGCCGCCAGACGATCGCGGCGAGCCCGGCCGCGAGCAGGAGCTCCTTCCAGGCCGAGACCGCGTCGAGCGCGAGGTCGCGCACCCCCACGTCCCAGAGCCCGGCCATGGCGAGGTTGTGGAACGGGAGCGCGACGACGAACGCGTAGAGCGCCCAGCGCGGGAGACGGGTGCTCACTTCGGCGCCATCGCTCGCGCCTGGCGTCGAAGTGAGCACTCAGTCAACGATCGCCACCAGCGTCAGGCCGAGGTTGACGACGCGCACGTCACGCGGGAAGAGCGCGCGGAACGTGCGGGGCCCGAGCAGCCTGTTGCCCTTCGCCCACGGCTTGCGCGCGAGGTCGTAGGCGCGGTGCGAGACGGCGTCGGGCAGCCAGTGGACGAGCGGCAGCCGCGTGTGCACCTCGACCGGGAACCAGCGGTTCGGCGTCGTGATGAAGGCGCGGCGGCCGACGCGGAGCGCCTCGGCGACGAAGCGGAGCTGCTCCTCCTCCCCGCCGACGTGCTCGATCACCGCGTTCGAGAAGACGACGTCGAAGGAGCCGTCCTCGAACGGGAGCTCGAGCGCGTTCCCCTGCACGTAGCGCGCGGCCGGGTAGCCGGCGCGAAAGCGCGTCCCCTCGTGCAGCCCGACGGCGGTCACGCGCTCCGGCCAGGGATACATGTCCTCGAAGAAGTTCAGCGTCCCGCACCTGCCCTCGTTGACGCTCAGCTCGCCGAACGCGAAGTCGTCGACGCCGACGTCGAGCACCGTCGTCGCCGCGGTCGGCGCGATCGTCTCCATGAAGAGGCCGAACTTGCGCCGGCGCGAGCGGAGCGAGATCTGGTCGGCGAGCCCCATCAGGAGGCAAGAGTAAGGTGGACCGGTGATCGAGGACGTCGTCAGACCGCGAGGCCCGTACCGGCTGCAGCTGATGACGTACGGCCGCGAGCTCGAGCAGCCGCTTCCCGGCGGGGCGCGGGGGCAGGCGTGGCAGCGCCCGGACGGGCTCGTCCACCTGCGCGCCCCGGACGAGGAGGGGCTCGCGCTGCTCCGCTTCTGCCTCGCGCTCGACGCCGACAC
>JANPKC010000265.1:0-14081 GCA_031425855.1 Actinomycetes bacterium
CGGCGACCGGGTGGTTGAACCAGCCGTCCGAGTCGGGCCCGCGGGCAAGGGATGCGGAGACGCCCGTCGGAGCCGTCTTGTCGATCTTCAGGGATGCGGTTGCAGACGCTGTCCCGCCGGCGAACGTGACGGTGCAGGTGCGAGTGTTCGCTCCTTCGACGCTCACCAATTGAGCGATCTGGCAATCGGGCGACGACCCCGTTACCTTCTCGATCTCGCTGACCGTCCAGTAGATCGTCACATCGCTCTTGAACCAACCGTTCGTACCGGCTGTGCCAGCGACCGTGAAGCTCACCGTCGGATTGGCGACGGCCGCAGGGACGGCTACGAGTGCTACGACGACAACGGCGAGGACTCGTATCACGTGGCGAGTCTCCTCCACTCGCGGCTCGCCGAGACGAGGACGACGAGGCCGCTGCACGCAACCAAGAACAACGCAATGCCGCCAACCGTGAGCAGCCCACGGTCGAGCTCGCCTGCCGTGACGAGCGCGGCGAGCGGGACGGGGCCGCGGTCGTGCGGGACGCGGGCGGCAGGCGCGGCCACGGCTTTCACGACCGGCCGCGGCTCGGCGACCGGCTCTGGCTTCGGCTTCGCCACCGGCCTCGGCGTCGCGGCGGGGGGCTCGCTCCGCACCATGGGCGCCGCCTTCCGGACGACCGGCGCGGGAGCCTGACGCACTTGCGCCGGCTCGGTCCGGGCCACCGGAGGCGGCTCCGGGGCGACGGCGAGCGGCGGCGGGTCGGGAGTCGGCGTCGCCGCGAGAGCCGGGAGCGGGACCGCCACCACGATCGCCAGCAGGGCTCCCGCCGGAGCAAGAGATCGCCGCAGTGACGATCGGTACACCCGTTGTGGCACTCAGCCCCCCTTTGGGCTTCTCCTCGAAGCTACTGCGATCCAAAAGTTGTGTCAATCGCAACGCACGTCACCCGCAGGCCGGCCCGGGACCGGCCTGCGGGCTCCGCGCTCCTCCTAGATCGCCATGGCCCTCCCGTTGCGGGCTGCGAGCTGCAGCGCCGCCGAGAGGCCGATCGCCTGCTGGCGGTTCTTCGCCGACTGGCCGATCGCCTGGATCCCGCCGCCGGACTGTCCCTGATCCGCGTCCTGGAAGAGCGCGTTCAGGTTCAGCGCCGATGCCGACGAGCTGACCTTGTTCGACTGGTCGACCGAGCCGCCGGAGCCGTAGCTGCCGACGCCCACGGGCGTGTTGGTGTTGCCGCCCGACGGGCAGCCGCACCTGTCACGACCGGAGACCTGAGCGGCCAGCGACGCGGCAAGCGCGCCCTGTTCGCTCTTCGACTGCTGGCCGATCGCCTGGATCCCGATCGCACCGCGGCAGCCGCACTCGGAGCCGTGCCCGGCCTGGTTCTGCTCGGCGTCCTGCTTGGTCAGGTTGAGGTTCAGCGCCGTTGCATCCGACTCGACGCTGTTCGACTGCGAGACGTCGCCGCCGTCGCCCTTGCTGTCGACAGCGACCGGGGCGTTGCGGTTCGAGGCACCGGACTGCAGTGCCGCCGAGAGCCCGATCGCCGACTGGTCGTTTCCGGCCGACTGGCCGATCGCCTGGATCGCGATCCCGTGGCCGCCGCCCTGCGTCTGATCCGCGCTCTGCTCGAGTGCGTTCAGGTTCGCGGCGGTGGCGGACGAGTCGACGCTGTTCGACTGGTCGACCGACCCGCCGTCCCCGCGGCTGTCCACGCGGACCGGCGCGTTCTCGTTGCTCGCACCATGCTGGAGGGCCAGCGAGAGGGCAGCTGCGCCCTGGTCGCTCTTCGCCTCCTGGCCGATCGCCTGGATGCCCGTCGAGGCGCATCCGCACGAGGATCCGGCCTGGGTCTGGTCGGCTTCTTGCTTGGTCATGTTCGCGTTCAGCGCCGTCGCATCGGAGTCGACGCTGTTGGACTGGGAGACGTCGCCGTCGTCGCCCTTGCTGTCGACGCGGACCGGCGTGTTCTCGTTCGACGCACCGGACTGCAGCGCCGCCGAGAGGGCGTGCGCCTCCTGCTCGCTCCTGGCCTCCTGGCCGATCGCCTGGATGCCGCCCGAGCCGGACTGAGCCTGATCCGCGTCCTGCCCGGTCAGGTTCAGGTTGCCGGCACCCGCCGAGGAGTCGACGCTGTTCGACTGCTCGACCGAGCCGCCGTCGCCGTAGCTGTCGACCCGCACGGGAGCATTCGCGTTCCCGCTCGAGCCGCAGCCGCACCGGTCGTGGCCGCCGGACTGCGCGGCCATCGACGCAGCTGCCGCCGACTGGTCGTTCTTCGCCTCCTGGCCGATCGCCTGCGTGCCGCCCGAGGTGCAGCGGCAGTCGCCGGACTGATCCTGCTCGGCGTCCTGGTGGAGGCCGTTCAGGTTCGCGGCGGTGGCCGACGAGTCGACGCTGTTCGACTGGGAGACGTCGCCGTCGTCGCCCTTGCTGTCGACACGGACCGGCGTGTTCTCGTTCGACGCGCCCGACTGCAGCGCGATCGAGAGAGCGCCGGCCGACTGCTCGTTCTTGGCGTCCTGGCCGATCGCCTGGATGCCGTCGGACGCGCAGCCGCACGTGCCCCTGCCGCCCTGAGCCTGATCCGCGTCCTGCTTCGTCGCGTTCAGGTTCGCGGCAGTCGCGCTCGAGTCGACGCTGTTCGACTGCTCGACCGAGCCGCCGTCGCCGGAGCTCGAGACGCGAACCGGGATGTTCCGGTTCGTCGCACCGTGCTGCTTGGCTGCTGACAGCGCCGTCGCCGACTGGTCGCTGTCCGCTTCCTGGCCGATCGCCTGCGTGCCGCCGGAGCCGGCCCGCGCCTGATCGGCTTCCTGCCCGGTCAGGTTCAGGTTCCCGGCCGACGCCGACGAGCCGACGCTGTTCGACTGCTCGACGTCGCCGTCGTCGCCGTCGCTGAGGACGCGCACGGAGATGTTCGTGTTCTCCGCGCCCGTCTGCTCGGCGGCGGAGGCTGCGGCAGCCTCCTGCTCGCTGTCCGCCTCCTGGCCGACCGCCTGCGTCCCGGACCCGCCCGCCGCAGCCTGATCGGCGGACTGGCCGGTGCCGTTCGCGTTCGCAGCGGTCGCGTCGGAATCGACGCTGTTCGACTGCGAGACGTCGCCGTTGTCGCCAGGGCTCAGCACCCGGACGGGGATGTTCGTGTTGCCCGCGCCGGACTGCGAGGCGTGCGACAGCGCGGTCGCGGCCTGGCTCGAATCAGCCTCCTGGCCCACGGCCTGCGTGCCGCCGCTGCAGCCGCACGAGCCGCTCTGCGCCTGGTCGGCCGACTGGCCGGTGACGTTCGCGTTCGCCGCCGTCGCGTCGGAATCGACGCTGTTCGACTGCGAGACGTCGCCGTTGTCGCCAGGGCTGAGGACGCGAACGGAGATGTTCGTGTTCGTCGGCTGACTCTGCGAGGCGCCCGATTGCGCGCCCGCTGCCTGGCCGCTGCCGGCCGCCTGGCCGGCCAGCTGCAAGGCCGAGTCACCCGGCGCTGCCGTCGCCGTGCCCGCGCTTACGAGAAGCCCGAGCGCTGCGGCGACGACCGCAAGGTTGCGTTTCATCGATCCCTCTCCTTCTGAGCTTGCGTGAATGGGCGGACACGAGACGTCCGCCGGAATCGGGAGAGCGGGTCGGCCGCTAGCCGGGGTGGTCGGGAGGAGGGTCGGGATCCTCGCCGGCTGCACGCACCTCGGCGGCGACCGAGCGCGATGCATCGGCGAAAGCAATGGCGAAGGCGATCCCGACGACCAGGAGCACGAGGTAGCCGAGACGGCCGTCGGGAGCGCTCAGCGGGGCCATGCCCGCCGCGTTGACGACGACGGCGGGCTCACGTGCCGGGCCACCGTGGCGGCGCGGCGGCGCCGGCCGCACGGTCCGGGCGGGTTTGCGGGATGCGCGCTCGGCCTGAGCCTTGTGCTCGGCAGCCCGCGCGAGCCGGAGCGTGACCGCCACCGAGGCCCGGAAGCGCGCCGGAGCGGTGATATCACCGGCGACGGCTGCGGACTGCGGCGCGTCGAGCACGTTCCGAGTCGCGCCGGTCGCACCGGGGGCTCCTCCGGGCGCCGCAGCCAGGCAGCAGCCGACGAGATCGTCCTGGATCGGGCCGATCTCGAGGCCGCCGTCGAACCAGAGGAGGGCCGGCACGAGCGCCTGCGCGGGCGCGACGTCGGTCGCAGGCTCACTTTGGGTCGCGTTACCGGCCGGGGGCGGAAGCGCGCCCGGCAGTGGCGCGATCGGCGTGGGCACGACCGGCGCGGCCACGGCGACGGCGACATTGGCCTGGAGCACCGGGCCGTCGCTGCCGGGGCTGTTGATGCGAATGGAGACGTTGATATTGATCGGTCGATACTGCGTTATCACGGGCTGATACTGCGATGCGGATTCAGCGTCGCTATTTCCTTCGATCGCTTGATCATCCTCGCAATTCCAATTCCAATTCCAGATCCAGTTCTGCGTCGCGATGTCAGGAGCAACGGGAATCTCCGGAATGGGATCGCCGCAATCCCACGTCCAAGTCCAGTTCCAACCGGAGGCGGCGGTCACAGGTGAATCTGCGAGCGGTTCGGTGGTCTGCTCGGTCACTGGTGCGGCCGCGGGGGCAGCCGCGGCCGCTATCGGCGGCTGATACTGCGGCGGCTCCGGCTGATACTGCGGGACCGACGGCAGCGCCCCGATCGCGGCGGCGACGTTCACCTGCGCGACGGCGCCGTTGTCGCCCGGGCTGTCCACCCTCACGGACACGTTGACGTTCGCCGGCGCCGTCTGCCTCACGGTCGGGGCGGCCGTGGCGGTCGGCAGCCCTACGTCGGGCAGAACGGCCTCCACCGGTGCATCGGGGGCCGGCTCGGGGGGCGGAGCTGCGGCGCCCGCCCCTTCCGTCGCCGGCTCCGCGGCAGTCGTTTGGGCGGGGACTGCCGGAAGAGCGATAGGTGGGTCGGAGACCACGAGCGCGGGCTGCACCAGGCCGGCATCGCCGAGAAGCGCGGTGGTCGCAGCCTCCAGCTCCGAAACGGACGGAATCGCGATGCCGGCGACACCGTCCTCCGCCAGCGCAGGGGAGCTCGTCGCGGCGGCGAGCATGAGCGCCGCCAGGCAGACGGCTGCTCGCCGGGTCGATGTTCCCGATCGCGAACGTGTCACATGGAGATAAATACCCTGTTGTTATCCGATTGATCCATTTTCTTTCGCTTTCTTCTTGCGGTGATGTGATGTAGGTGAAACTTCTTGTTGAATTGTCGACGGGACAAGCGTAGTGTCGCACCATGGCGGGCGAGCAGCAGGGGCTTCTCCGTGCCTGGTGCGAGGAGCGCGACCGTGATGCTCGGAGGCGGCTGATCGAGCTCCACCTCCCCCTGGTGCGCGCGCTCGCGCACCGCTTCGCGTATCGCGGCGAGCAACTCGACGACCTGGCGCAGGTGGGCGCGGTCGGCCTGATCAAGGCGGTCGACCGGTACGACCTCGCTCGCGGCTCCTCGTTCACCGCCTACGCGGTCCCGACGATCGTCGGAGAGATCCGGCGCCACCTGCGCGACAGCGCGCAGCCGCTGCGGCTGCCCCGCCGCGACGGCGAAGCACGCCTCGTGGTCAGATCGGTGCCGCTGGACGACGAGGCGGCGTTCTCGCGCGACACGGTGGCCGAGCGCGGGCTCGAGCTCGGCGAGGGGCGGGTGCTGATCCAGGCGGGCCTGCGCGCGTTGCCGCGGCGTCAGCGTCGGATCGTGCAGCTCCACTACTTCGGCAACGTCAGCCAGCGTGGTATCGCGGGCCAGCTCGGCCTTTCGCAGGTCCACGTGTCGCGGCTGCTCCAGGACTCGCTCGGAAAGCTGCGACAGGAGATCGGCCACACCTGAGCGCGCGCGGTGATATCGCGTTGCGAGTCTTGTACCGATCGTTTCAAGAACCTAGAATCAGGCCATGACCGCCGCGCCGTCCACGACGGAACAGCCGAAGCGCGGGACGAAGCCGAGCCCGAGCGGCCGGCTGCTGCTCCGGATGCCCGCCGCGCTGCACGCCGAGCTGGCGCGCTGGGCGGAGCGCGAGGGCGTCAGCCTGAACCAGTTCATCACCCAGTCGCTCGCGGGGAAGATCGGCTGGGGCACGAGCGGAGGCGAAGAGGAGCCGGTCTCGGCCTCGCGGGCCGCCGACGGCCGCACGAGGCTGATCGCCGTCGCACTCGTCGCGAACGCGATCGTGATCGGGCTGGCGGCGCTTGCCGCGATCGGCGTGCTCGTGCTCGCCTGGCGCGGCTAGCGCGGCTAGAGCACGAGCGTCTCGGGAAAGATCACGCCCTCGGCGAAGCGGTCGAGCCGGTACGGGGAGAGATCGAACGGCGGCTCCTCGCCGAGCAGCTCGGCGGCGACCGCGTCGCCGACCGCCGGTGACTGCATGAAGCCGTGGCCCGAGAAGCCGCAGGCGGCGTAGACGCCGTCCGCGACGCTGCCGATGACCGGGTGCGCGTCGGGCGTCATGTCGTAGAAGCCCGCCCAGGCCCGTCGCAGCGGGGCGCCGGCCGCGCGTGGATACCTGGACGCGAGTCGCTCGCGCCAGTCCTCGACCAGATCGTCGCGGACATCCTCCGGCCCGTCCCATCTCGCCGTCGGCTCGCCCATCGCCAGGCGGATGCCGTCCGCGCCGACACGGCGGAAATGGAAGCCGTTCTCCTCGATCGTCATCGGCAGGCGGGCGTCGACCCCGGCGACGGGACCCACGTCGGCGAGCTGGCGGACGAGCGGCCGCACGGGCAGCTCGACCCCGAGCGCGCCGGCGACGGCGGCAGAGCGGGCGCCGCAGGCGACGACGATCGTGTCCGCCCCGAGCGAGAGCGCGTCCGTTCGCTCCCGCACGTCGACGCCGGCGGCCGCGGCGCGGCGCACGAGCTCCCGCGTCACCCCGGCGGGGTCGGCGATCCCGTCCTCGCGGCAGATCGTCGCACCGAGCACGTCGTCGACCCGGAGGCCGTCGAACGTGCCCGGGTCGACGCTCTCGACCGGGACGCCGAGCGCGGCCTGAAGCTCACGGCGCTGCTCGAGCTCGGTCAGGCCCGCCTCGGTCGTCGCGAGGAAGAGGTAGCCGACCTGCTCGAACAGGGGCGCGCCGAGCTCGCGGAAGAGCCGCACGCTCGCCTGGGCGAGGCGGACCTCGGCCTCGGTGACGAACTGCTGGCGGACGCCGCCCATCGCCTTGCCCGTCGCGCCGCCGGCGATCTTCCCCACGTCGGCGAGCACGACCCCGTCCGCGCCGCGAGCGGCGAGGTGGTACGCGATCGAGGCGCCGATCGCGCCCGCGCCGGCTACGACGACGCGAGCCACCCGCGCAGCTCCTCGCGCTCGCCGTCGCTCAGCTGCCGCAGCGGTCGCCGTACGTCCTCGCGCACGGGCACGCCGCACAGGCCGAGGATGAACTTGAGCGCTGCGTGGCGCGGGAACCGCTCCACGGCGGCCCGCAGCTCACCGAGCTCGATCGCGCCTGCCTCGGTCGGGCTGCGCACCAGCGCCGCGACGCGGTCCGGGAAGGCCGCGGCGAGACCCGAGACCGCGCCGACCGCGCCGCCGGCGATGCCGTGGAAGATCAGCGCCTCCGGCCCGACGAAGACGTCCAGCCCCTCGAGCAGGTAGGGCGAGAGCTTCTCGAAGGGCGCGTCCGAGACCTTGAGCCCGGCGAGGTTCGAGGCGCGCTCGCGGAGCTCGAGCAGCACGGGGATCGGAACCGCGTACCCGCTGGCCCGCTCGAACTCGTAGACGTAGAACGGGAGCGGCGCACACGCGGCGGCGGCAGCGGCGAAGTGGTCGAGCAGCGAGCGGTCGTCGAGCTGGAAGTACGGCGGCCCGATCACGGCGACTGCGGCGACGCCGGTCTCGGCCGCGTGCTCGGCCAGCGCGATCGTGCCGGCCGTGGTCTGCGCGCCGCAGTGGGCGGCGACCTGGACCCGGCCGGCCGCTGCCTCGACGAAGAGCTCGAGCGCGCGCTGCCGCTCGGCGACGTCGAACAGCAGCCCCTCCCCCGTCGTCCCGAGTGCGAGTAGCCCGTCGAGCCCGCTCCCGGCGAGGAAGTCGACGTACGGGCCGAACGCGTCCTCGTCGAGCCGGTCGCCGTCGAGCGGCGTCACGGCCGCCGCAAGTGCTCCGCGCAGCATCCCGCGACTCTACTCGGGCGGCTACGTGCTCTCGACGTTGGTGAGGCGGTCGTACGGCCGGTCGATCCGCGCGCTGTCCGCTCCGGGGCCTCCGTCGACGGTGTCCGGGCCTCCGTCGCGGGAGGCGATGTGGTCGGCGCCCGGCCCGCCGCGGTGGACGTCGCGGCCGAGGCCGCCCGTGATCCGGTCGCTGCCGATCCCTCCGTCGACGGTGTCCGACCCGTCGCCGCCGTCGAGCACGTCGTTTCCCGCCTCGCCGAGGACGGAGTCGAGCCCGTCGGCGCCGGCGATCACGTCGTCACCGCCGCCGCCGAGCAGGCGATCGTTGCCGCCGAACCCCTTGATGTAGTCGTGACCGCCGAGCCCGCAGATGACGTCGCGGCCGGCGGTGCCGAGCAATGTCTCCGAGCGCGCCGTGCCCGTGATCGTGCAGCCGGCGAGCCCGGCGCTGGGCGCAACGCTGGGCGCAGCGCCCGCCCCCGCTGCGGCGAGCAACGCGAGTGAAAGGGCGGCGACGGCGGCAACCTTCGCGAACATGGCGCACTCAGCGTGAGCGACTTCGCGCGTAGGATCATCCCCCGATGGGGGCGCTTCGGATCGAACGCGACGACGGCGTCCTGCGCGTCACGCTGGCGCGGCCGGAGACACGGAACGCCTTCGACGCGGATCTGATCGCGGAGCTCTCCGAGGCGTTCGTCGACGTCGGCAAGGCGCGCGCCGTGCTGCTTGCAGGCGACGGGCCGAGCTTCTGCGCCGGTGCCGACGTCGAGTGGATGCGCTCGTCCGTCGATCTCGACTTCGACGTGAACGTGGCCGACGCGAACGCGCTGCGCGGGATGCTCGAGGCGATCGACCGCTGCCCGGCCCCCGTGATCGCCCGAATCCAGGGTCATGCGCTCGGCGGTGGCGCGGGCCTCGTCGCATGCGCCGACATCGCCGTTGCCGAGCCGAAGGCGGTCTTCGCGTTCTCGGAAGTGAAGCTCGGGATCATCCCGGCCGTGATCTCGCCCTTCGCGCTCGCCAAGATCGGCCCGAGCTGGGCGCGACGCTACTTCGTCACGGGCGAGCGCTTCGACGCGGCGGCAGCGCTCCGGATCGGGCTCGTGCACGAGGTCGACGCCGACCTCGACGCTGCCGTGGAGCGTGTGCTCGCCGAGCTGCGCAGTGCAGGCCCGAGGGCAGCCCGCCACGCGAAGAGGCTCGTGCTCGAGCGCCCCGACGGGCCGGAGACGGCACGACGGATCGCGGAGCGTCGGACGAGCGACGAAGGCCAGGAAGGCCTGCGGGCCTTCCTCGAGCGGCGTTCGGCGGACTGGAGCTAGGGACTCAGCGCGGCTGGACGGTGATCGCCCCGCCCGCCGCGGTGGGCGTCGCCAGCCGGTAGCTCGTCGTCCGCCTCGGGCTGACGGTCACGGTGAAGCGCCCGTCCGGCCGTGTTCGGACCGGCTTGACGGTCGTCCACGTGCCCCCGTTCACCTGCTGCTCGAGCCGCACCTTTCCAAGCCCGCGAACGAAGCCGTGCAACTGCACCGGCCGGTTCGCGAGCGCGCGGGCGAGCGGCGGATCGAGGTTGAGCACGCGGACGTTGAACCACGTCGAGCGGAGATCGAGCGCGCGGCGGAAGTCCTGCGACTCGATCACGCGCATGCCGCTCTGTACTTTCAGCTTCACCTCGGTGACGCGGCCCGACGGCCCACGGTCGACGAGCAGGTCACGGACGGCGCGCAGGCCCAGCTTCTTCCCGACCTCCGCGGGCGTCAGCCGGAACGGCCCCCAGCGGTGGTGCTTCGAGAGCGCGTCGTGCGGGTCTGCGACGGAGACGAGATACGGCACCGGCGTCGCACGCGGCCACGCCTCCTCGATCGAGACGGTCTGGCCGCCGGAGGTCGAGTGGTAGAAGGTCGTCGCGACGCGGCCGTTCCAGAAGAGCACCTTGCCGGCGGTGGAGCCGATCGCCAGGTTCGTCGAGACGGCCTCGGCGCGCACGCCGCCGTAGACCTGGCTGCGCGTGTCGGCGTAGAGGTCGAAGAGCGTCCCCGGCTTCAGGGTCGCGAGCGCGTACGAGCGCGCGACCACCGCCTGCGCGCGCAGCGCCTCGGGATGCCAGTCGTCGGGCATCTCCCACGGCACGACCCCGCGGAGGTAGCGGTCGAGCGGAAGCCGGTTGACGATCGTGAGCTTGCCGTCGCGCTTGTGCACGAGCAACGTGCCCCGGTACGCGTCGCCGTCGAGCCGGAGCGGCGCCGCCCCGGGGACGAACCGCAGCGGCGAGCGGAGCTGCGCGAGCTTCCCGGCCACGACGTTCTGGGTGCCCGGCTTCAGCTTCCGCACCTTGCCGCGGGCGTCGACGAGCTTGAACGGCTTCGCGGAGCCGATCTTCACCGCCGCCTGCCGCTCCGCGAGCAGGACCCGCACCGGCCGCGCGGGGACGAGCTGAAGCTGCGTGCCACGGTAGTAGTGCTTCAGGATCCGCTCGTAGCCCCACCCGGCCTCGGCGTAGCCGCGAGCGCCGTACTGGCTCATGCCGATCCCGTGGCCCCAGCCGCGGCCGTCGATCAGGAAGACCGTGCCGGCGCCGGCCTGCGCGGGCAGGCCGAGGAGGACGAACGCCGCAAGGAGGAGCAACCGCCGCATCGAGCGGGCCAGCGTACCGCGGGCCAATACGATCCGCAACGATGGCGATCCGGAAGCTCCTGGTGGCGAACCGCGGCGAGATCGCCGTGCGCATCTTCCGCACCTGCCGCGAGCTCGGAATCGAGACCGTGGCGGTCGCCGCTCCGGACGACACGGGGTCGCTGCACGCCCGCGCCGCGGGCCAGACGGTCGCGATCGGCAGCTACCTCGATGCCGAGGAGCACATCCGCGCCGCGCGGGAGTCGGGCGCGGACGCTGTCCATCCCGGCTACGGGTTCCTGGCCGAGAACGCGGACTTCGCCGAGGCGGTCGGGGCCGCAGGGCTGACCTGGGTCGGGCCGCCGCCCGCGGCGCTGCGGCTCGGCGGCGACAAGCTCGCCGCGAAGCGGATCGCTGGCGAGGCGGGCGTCCCGGTCGTCCCCACCGGCGAGCCGGACGAGCTCGGCTACCCGCTGCTCGTCAAGGCGGCTGCGGGAGGAGGCGGGCGCGGGATGCGGGTCGTCCGCGACCCCGCCGAGCTCGAGGACGCGCTGGCGGCCGCCGCGCGGGAGGCCGAGGCCGCGTTCGGCGACGGCACCGTCTTCTGCGAGCGCTACGTCGAGCGGCCGCGCCACGTCGAGATCCAGCTCCTCGCCGACTCCCACGGGACAGTGCTCTCGCTCGGCGAGCGCGACTGCTCGGTGCAGCGGCGGCATCAGAAGGTGCTCGAGGAGTCTCCCTCCCCCGCGCTCGACCCGGAGTTGCGGGCGGCGATGAGCGATGCGGCGGTCGCGTTCGCGCGTGCGATCGGCTACGAGAGCGCCGGCACAGCCGAGTTCATGCTCGCCGGCCGCGACTTCTTCTTCCTGGAGCTGAACGGCCGGATCCAGGTCGAGCACCCCGTGACCGAGCTCGTCACCGGCGTCGATCTCGTCGGCGAGCAGCTTCGCGTCGCCGCGGGCGAGCGACTTGGTGTGACAGTCACACAAAGTCTCGGCCACGCGGTCGAGGCACGGCTCTACGCCGAGGATCCGCGCACGTTCCTACCCCAGGCGGGCACCGTCGAACGGCTGCGGTTGCCCACCGGCGTTCGAGTCGACGCGGGGGTCGAGGAAGGCGACGAGGTCGGAACCGCCTACGACCCGATGATCGCCAAGCTGATCGCGCACGGGCCGACGCGGGCCGAGGCGCTCGCACGGCTCGCAGACGCCCTCGCCGAGACCGAGGTCGCGGGCGTGACCACGAACCTCTCCTTCCTCCGCTGGCTCGTCGCGCACCCGGTCGTTCGCGCCGGTGAGGCGACGACCGCGTTCCTGACCGAGCACCCGGCCCTGTCGGAGCCGCCGCTGCGGCTCCCGGATGCCTCCTGGCGCGGCGGCTGGCGGCTCAACCTCCCCTCTGCGCCGCCCGCGCCGCCGCCGGACGTCGACAGCGCCGCGCACGACCGCTCCGTCGGCCCCGGCAGCGGCAACGTGACCGCGCCGATGCCCGGGACCGTCGTCCGCGTCCACGTCTCGGCCGGTGAGAAGGTCGAGGCGCGGCGGCCACTCGTCGTCCTCGAGGCGATGAAGATGGAGACGCCGCTGACCGCGCCCTACGACGCGACCGTGAAGGCCGTGCACGTCGAGGAGGGCGACCGCGTCGCCGGCGGCGCCCTCCTCGTCGAGCTGGAAGCCTCCTAGGACGTGGTGACGGGATCGAAGGTGGGCTTGCGCACCACGCGGACCACGTACCCGATCGTCGCGAGGAGCGCCGCCGCGCCGAGCACGAGCGCCCCGACGTCGTCGGCCGTCGGTTTCAACGCCATGTCGAAGACGACGACGAAGAGCAGCACGAGGTCGAGCTTCATGTAGGCGTCCATGCGGTCGTTGTGGAGACGGGTCTCGGGATGCTCCGGCCCGTGGGCCTCCGCTGCTGCGTGCAGGCGTTTTCCTTCCGGCTCGATCACGCCGACGCCGAAGAGGAACGTCCCCGCGAATGCCACGAGCGCGATCACGATCCAGAGCTGGTCGAAGCCCCAGGGGCCCTCGATGGTGAGCAGGATCCCGAGCACGAGCACCGCGAGCGATGTGGGGATGAAGATGCGGTTCGCGAGCCACTGGGTGTTCGAGGTGACACGCTCGATCAGGACGGTGTCGTCCGTCTTGCGCGCCCGGTACAGGAGGGCCTGCAGCATGAAGGCCGACCCGAGCCAGATGGTCGCCCCGACGATGTGCAGGAAGAGGAGGATCTCGTAGTAGGACATGGCGCTCTTCTACAACGCTAGAAGAGCTTCTGCAACTTCATCGCGGCGCCCATGTCGCCCTTGATCTTCAGCTTGCCGGTCATGTACGCCGTGGTCGGGTTCTGCTCGCCGCGGACGACCGCCATCATCGTCTCCTCGGAGGTCGAGATCGTCGTGTCCGCCTCGCCGCCGCCCTCGGTGACGCTGACGGCACCGTCGGTCACGGCCACGAGCCACTGGCCGGCGCCCTCGATGTCGAACAGGTACGAGTTGTTCATGCCGGCGGTCTTCTCCGCGTCGGCGCGGTCGGCAAGCGTGTCGAAGAACTCCTGCACGGTGTCTGCCATCTCGTGTCGCTCCTTCGTCGATTGGAGTGGCGAATCTACCGGGTAGCATCCGGCGGCGCATGGATCTCGACCTCACGCAGGAGCAGCAGCTCGTCCGCGACACGGTGCGCGATTTCGCCCGCGAGAAGGTGGCCCCGGTGGCCGAGGAGCTCGACCGCGAGTCGCGCTTCCCGTACGAGCTCGTGGCCGAGCTCGGCGCGCTCGGGCTGATGGGCCTGCCGATCCCGGAGGAGTACGGCGGCGCCGGCGGCGACACCGTCTCCTACGCGCTCGCGATCGAGGAGCTGACCCGGATCGACTCGTCGGTGGCGATCACGGTCGCCGCCCACACGTCCCTCGGGACGATGCCGATCTACCTCTTCGGCAGCGAAGAGCAGAAGCAGCGGTGGTTGCCCGACCTCGCGTCGGGACGCAGGCTCGCGGCGTTCGGGCTCACCGAGCCCGGTGCCGGCTCCGACGCGGGCAACACGCGCACGACCGCGGAGCTGCGCGACGGAAGCTGGATCGTCAACGGCTCGAAGATGTTCATCACGAACGCCGGCACCGACGTCACCTGGGGCGTGACGCTGACCGCCCGCACCGGCGAGGACGAGATCTCGAACGTCGTCGTCGAGAACGGGACGCCCGGCTACGAGATCTCCGCGCCGATGAAGAAGCTCGGCTGGAAGGCGTCCGACACGCGCGAGCTCTCCTTCCTCGACTGCGCCGTCCCCGAGGGGAACCTGCTCGGGCCGCGAGGCCAGGGCTTCCACCAGTTCCTCGAGATCCTCGACGGCGGCCGCATCTCGGTCGCGG
>JANPKC010000266.1:0-10518 GCA_031425855.1 Actinomycetes bacterium
AGTACGTGGACTTGCCACCCTCCAACTCGAGGACGGCGGTGCCGACCGACTCGAGGAACCAGCGGTCGTGCGCCACGAGGATGACGGCGGCGTCGATCGTCGCCAGCTCCTGCTCCAGCCACTCCATCGACTCCATGTCGAGGTGGTTGGTCGGCTCGTCGAGCAGCAGCAGGTCGGGGCCGCCCGAGAGCGCCCGCGCGAGCGAGGCGCGGGTCAGCTCTCCGCCGGAGAAGGTCTCGAGGCCGCGGTCGAGGTCGGCGTCGGCGAAGCCGAGCCCGCGCAGCACCGACGTCGCGTGGTCACGCCAGCCGTAGCCGCCCGCGTGCTCGAGCCGGGCCTGGGCCTTGCCGTAGCGGCGCAGCGTCTCGGGCGCGTGGTCGCCGCCCGCCATCGCCTCCTCCAGCCGGCGCAGCTCCCGCTCGGCCTCGATCAGGTCGGCGGCGCCGGAGAGGGTGTACTCCCTGAGCGTGAAGCCGCCGAGCCGGGGCGGCCGCTGGTCGTGCAGCGCGACGCGCGCGCCCTTCTCCCAGGCGAGCTCGCCGCCCGCGAGCTCCGTCTCGCCGATCAGCGCCCGCAGCAGCGTCGTCTTGCCCGCGCCGTTCGCGCCCGCGAGCGCGAGCCGGTCCCGCCGCTCGACCTTGAACGAGACGCCGTCGAAGAGCGGCTCGCCGGAGAGCTCCTTCCGGAGCGCGGATGCGATCAGGACTGCCATGGCGAAAGGCTAGACGGAGTGGCAAGCTGACGGCCGATGCCCGGCGACTCGCCCAACCGCTCGCTCGGGATCGGCGGCCGCATGGCCGTCGCCGGTGGCCTCGTCGCGCTCGTCGCGGCGGTTGCCTTCTCGCTGCTCCTCGGGGCGATCGGCGATCTCAGGACGTCGGCGAGCCGCTCGCTCGAGACACAGCAGTTGCTGCTCGCAGCTAGCCGGCTCGAGACGCTGACGCTTCAGCTCCAGAGCGGACAGCGCGGCTACGTGCTGACGGGCGAGCAGTCGTTCCTGCGTGGATACGAAGAGGCGGCCCGGGACCTCGAGGACGCGACGTTCGCGCTGGAGATGCTGGCGCTGGGCCGACGGGACCAGAGCAGTCGAATCCGCACGATCGGCTCGGCGGTTCGGTCGTACTACGACACGTGGTCGCAGCCTCTCGTCCGCCTGGCGGATTCGGATCTGTCCGCCGCGCAGCGGCGCGTGGGCACCGGAGAGGGCGAGCAGCGGGTCATTCGCATCAGGCGGCAATTCGACGAGCTCGCGGACGCCGAGCAGGCCCTCGGCGCGACCCGCGAGGCACAGGCGCGGGCCGACGGGCGCGAGGCGGCGCTCGTGGCTGCGGTCTCGCTCGGCGCGCTGCTCCTGCTGCTGGCCGCCATCGTCGGCTACTTCATCAGGGTCGTCGTCGTGCCCGTCCGCAGGATCGACGCCGCCGCGAAGCGGCGGACGGCGGGCGACCTTACGGCCCGGGTCGCGCCCGCCGGGGTCGGCGAGGCGAGGCGGCTCATTGCTGCTTTCAACGAGATGGCGGCGGCACAGGAGCGAAGCGTGGCCGAGCTGGCCCGGCGGCGCGCCGAGATCGAGGCGGTGCTCGATGCCGCGGTCGAG
This sequence comes from Actinomycetes bacterium, assembly GCA_031425855.1. Classification (GTDB taxonomy): domain Bacteria; phylum Actinomycetota; class Thermoleophilia; order Gaiellales; family Gaiellaceae; genus Gaiellasilicea. The sequence continues at coordinate 1,598 of JANPKC010000266.1, forward strand.
GGGATCGGGATGACCGATGCGAACGGCGACCTCGTCTTCACGAACGACCGTATGGACGAGCTCTGGCGCGACCTCGGCGTCGCCGAACGGGGCTCGATCTGGAACCGCCTCGCAGGCCTCGCACAGCTCACCGACGCTGCCGAGAGCTATGCGCCGGCGTTCGCCGAGATCGCGTCGGATCCGGAGGCCGTGCTGGAGGACGACTTCGAGGTGCCCGCGCTGCAACGGTCGTTCCGGGGCTACACCGCACCGGTGCACGGTCCTCGCGGCGCGGTGATCGGCCGGATCTTCTCGCTCCGCGAGACCACCGAAGAGCGGGCCGCCGAGCGGGCGAAGGAGGAGTTCCTTGCAACCGTCTCGCACGAGCTGCGCACGCCGTTGACGAGCATCCGGGGGTACCTCGAGCTGGTTCAGGAAGGCGAGGCCGGTGAGTTGACCGCCGAGCAGGCTCGGTTTCTCGGCATCGTCGATCGCAGCGCCCGACACCTGCACGGCCTCGTCGACGACCTGCTCGTCGTCGGCCGCACCGACGAGGGCCGGCTGGATCTCGAGGCCGGTGCCGTCGACCTGGCCGACGTCGTCGCCGAGTGCGTGGAGTCTGCCCTTGCCGCAGCCGGGGAGAAGCGGATCGCACTCGCCTCGGACGTCGAGCCGGAGCTGCTCGTCGAAGGTGACCGCCGGCGGCTGACCCAGCTCGTGACGAACCTCGTCGGCAACGCCGTCAAGTTCACGCCGGTGGGCGGCAAGGTCGACGTCCGCGCCCACGCACGGGACGGTCGCGTCGTGGTCGAAGTGGCCGACACGGGGATCGGCATCGCCGCGGACGAGCAGGACCACCTGTTCGAACGGTTCTTCCGTGCGTCGAGCGCCACCCGTGCGCAGGTTCCCGGCACGGGGCTGGGCCTCGCGATCTCGAAGGCGATCGCGGAGGCGCACGACGGTACGATCAGCGTCAGCAGCAGGGAGGGCGAGGGCACGACCTTCCGGGTCGACCTACGAGGAAAGGCCAGCGGTTGAGCGACGGAGAGAGACTGCCCCTCGTCCTGGCCGCCGACGACGACCCGCTGATCCTCGAGCTGGTGCAGTTCAGGCTCGAGCGGTCGGGCTACCGTGTCATCACCGCGACAAACGGGGACGACGCGCTGCGCCTGGCACGGGAGCACCGCCCGGATCTCGCCGTGCTCGACGTGATGATGCTCGGGCTGAACGGGTACGAGGTGACCCGGAGCCTGCGAGCCGATGAGGAGACGAGAGACATCCCGGTGATCCTGCTGACGGCCCGCGTGCAGGAGGCAGACGTCTCGCAGGGATTCGATGCAGGGGCGGACGACTACCTGACGAAGCCGTTCAGCCCCCAGGAGCTGCGCGCCCGCGTCCAGGCGATCCTCGGCCGGCGCTGAGGCGTGCTGCAGCTTCTGGCGGTCGCCGCGTTCGTCCTCGCCTCGTCGAGCGCCGTCTTTCTCGCGGTCCTCGTCGGCCGCCGCGTCTCGCTCGCGTCGCGGGAGGTCGAGCGCGCGGAGCTGCGAGCGCGGTTGATCCCGGTCGCGCTCGAGCTGGTCGACGGCGAGGGCGTCCCCTCCGGGAAGCTGTCGCGGCGGGAGGAGGAGGCGCTCGCCGATGCGCTCGGCGAGCTCTCGAAGCTCGTTCGGGGCGACGCGCGGGCGCGGATCGCCGGTTTCTTCGCCGGCAGCGCATCGCTACGGCACCAGCTCGCCGCCCTCTCGTCACGGCGGTCGTGGAAGCGGGCCACCGCGGCGAGCCGGCTCGGCGACATGGGGTCGCCGACCGCGAGGCCCGCGCTGCGCGACGCGCTTCGGGATCCCGAGCGGGACGTTCGTGCGGCGGCCGCGCGTAGCCTCGGCCTCGTCGGCGATGCGGAGTCGGCCGGCGAGATCGTCGAGCAGCTCGCTGACGGCCGCCTGCCGCGGGGGCTCGCCGCGCACGCGCTGCTCCAGATCGGGCCGGCCGCGCTGCCGCGGCTGCGGGAGCTGACGGGCCATCCCGACGAGCACGTGCGTGCCGTCGTGCTGAAGCTCCTCGGCCATGCGGGCGACTCGTCCGACGCGGCCCGCGCCGAGCAGGCGCTCGTCGACCCGGCCGCGGGCGTGCGCGCCGCTGCGGCGGAGGCGCTCGGCCGGATCGGCACCGCCGCGAGCGCCCGGCGGCTGCGGGTCGCGCTCGGCGACCGGATCGGCTTCGTTGCGGCAGCCGCCGCCGAGGCTCTCGGTCAGCTCGTCGACCGGGAGGCGGGCCCCGCCCTCGCCGCGCTCGCGCGCGGCGGCGGCTACGACGTCGCCCGCGCCGCGGCGCAGGCGCTCGGGCGGATCGACCCGGACGGCCTCCGCCGTACCGCCGCGCTCGACGGTGCGGGCCCGCACCTGAGCGAGGCCGCCGACCTCCTGGCCCTGGACGCGTGATGCAGTCGATCGTCTTCGCCCTCGCCGGGCTGACGCTCGTCTACTTCCTCGCCCTGAACCTGCTCTACCTCGTCTTCACGCTGATCGCCTGGCGCGACGTGACGCGCCACCTCCGCCGGCGCCGCTTCGAGCCGGCGGACGAGGTCTTCGCGTCCCCGCTCACGCCCGGTGTCTCGGTGCTGCTGCCGGCGTACAACGAGGAGGTCGGCGTCGTCGACGCCGTCCGGTCGCTGCTCGCGCTCCGCTACCCGATGCACGAGGTGATCGTCGTCAACGACGGCTCGAAGGACGGGACGCTGGCGGTCCTCCAGGAGGCCTTCGACCTCGTCCCCGTCAGGAAGGCCCTGCGGCAGACCATCCCGACCAGAGCCGTCCGCGCCGCCTACGTGTCGCGCTCGCACCGGAACCTCTGGGTGGTCGACAAGGAGAACGGCGGCAAGGCGGACGCGCTCAACGCGGCGCTGTCGGCGGCGCGGCACCCGTATGTCTGCGCGGTCGACGGCGACTCGCTGATCGAGGAGGACGCCCTCCTCCGCGTCGCGCTGCCCGTGCTCGAGAATCCCGGCACGACGGTCGCCACCGGCGGGATGGTCAGGATCGCCAACGGCTGCCGCGTCCAGGGTGGGCGCGTGCTCGAGGTGCGCCTGCCGAGGAACCACCTCGCACGGCTCCAGGTCGTCGAGTACTTCCGCGCGTTCTTCATGGGGCGGACGGGGTGGAGCCGGCTCAACTCGCTCTTCATCATCTCGGGCGCCTTCGGCCTCTTCGACCGCTCCGTCGTCGAGGCGGTCGGCGGCTGGTGGACGGACACGGCCGGGGACGACCTCGAGATCGTCGTCCGGATCCAGCGCCGGCTGCGGGAGCAGGGCGAGGAGTTCAGGATCGAGTTCGTGCCCGACCCGGTCTGCTGGACCGAGGCCCCGGAGGACCTGAAGACGCTTGCACGGCAACGGTCGCGCTGGCAGCGGGCTGTGGGCGAGACGCTGTGGAGGCACCGAGGCGCGATCGGCAACCCGCGGCTGGGGATCTTCGGCGTCGTCGCCCTGCCGTACGTCCTGATCTTCGAGTTCCTCGGCCCCGTGATCGAGCTCGCCGGCTACGTCTCGGTCCCGGTCTTCGCCTCACTCGGCCTCCTCTCGACCCGCTTCCTGATCGCCTTCCTCACCGTCGCTCTCCTCCTCGGGACGCTGCTCTCGATCGCCGCGCTCGCGCTCGAGGAGTTCAGCTTCCGCCGTCACGAGCGCGGGCGCGACGCCGCCGTGCTGATCGCCTACTCCCTGCTCGAGAACTTCGGCTTCCGGCAGCTCCAGAACATCTGGCGGCTGCGGGCGTACTGGGATCTCGCACGGGGGAAGAAGCAGTGGGGCGAGCAGCGGCGCAAGGGGTTCGGCGGCCCGCCCCCGGAAGCTCCCCTCCCACCGGCGTAAAGCCGTATCGTTCTCGGCGTGACCGAGGGGAAGGCCCAGAAGCTCTCGATCGACACGATCCGGGCGCTCGCGATGGACGCCGTGCAGAAGGCGAACGCCGGGCACCCCGGGACCGCGATGGCGCTCGCGCCGCTCGCGTACGTCCTCTACCGGCGCGTCATGCGGCACAACCCGGCCGACCCGGCCTGGGCGAACCGCGACCGCTTCATCCTCTCGGCTGGACACGCTGCGATGCTGCAGTACGCCGTCCTCCACCTGACCGGCTACAACCTCTCGCTCGAGGAGCTGAAGCGATTCCGGCAGTGGGAGTCGCGGACGCCCGGTCATCCCGAGCACTTCGTCACCGAGGGCGTCGAGACGACGACCGGCCCGCTCGGCCAGGGGTTCGCGAACGGCGTCGGCTTCGCGATCGCCGACCGCTTCCTCGCCGAGCGCTACAACCGTCCCCACGCCGACGTCGTCGACCGCTGGGTCTACGCGATCTGCTCCGACGGCGACCTGATGGAGGGCGTCTCCTACGAGGCCGCCTCGATCGCCGGCCACCTCGGGCTCGGCAGGCTCGTCTACTTCTACGACGACAACCACATCACGATCGACGGCACCACCTCGCTCACGTTCACGACCGAGGACAAGGCGAAGCGCTTCGAGGCGCAGGGGTGGCATGTCCAGTCGATCGCCGACTCCGAGGACGTCGCCGCGATCGAGCGGGCGATCGCGGCCGCGCAGGCCGAGCGCGAGGCGCCGTCGCTGATCATCGTCCGCAGCCACATCGCGTTCGGGGCGCCGAAGGCGATCGACACGGCCAAGTCGCACGGGGCGCCGCTCGGCGAGGAGGAGGTCGCGGCGACGAAGCAGGCGCTCGGCCTCGATCCGGATGCGTACTTCGCGGTCGCGCCCGAGGTCTACGAGCACATGGACATGCGGCCGCAGGGGATCGAGTGGCAGCAGGCCTGGCAGCGCGACTTCGAGCGCTGGGCGGAGGCCTTCCCGAAGCTGAACGAGGAGTGGCAGGCCGACCGCACGCGCAAGCCGCGGCCCGGGTGGATCGAGGCGCTGCCGGAGTTCCCCGCCGGCGAGGAGGTCGCGTCGCGCGACGCCGGCAGGAAGGTGATGCAGGCGCTGAAGCCGTTCACGCCGACGATGCTCGGCGGCGCCGCAGACCTCGTCGAGTCGACGAAGACCGAGTTCGAGGGCGCGGGCCTCTTCTCGAAGCAGCACGCCGGCCGGAACATCCCCTTCGGGATCCGCGAGCACGCGATGGGCTCGATCGTGAACGGGATCGGGCTCACCGACGGGATGCTCAAGCCCTACGGCTCCACGTTCCTGATCTTCTCGGACTACATGCGGCCGGCAGTGCGGCTCTCGGCGCTCGGGCACATGCAGTCGCTCTGGGTCTGGACGCACGACTCGGTCGGCGTCGGCGAGGACGGGCCGACCCACCAGCCGGTCGAGCACCACATGACGCTGCGCGCGATCCCGAACCTCTGGTACGTCCGGCCCGGCGACGCGAACGAGACGGCGATGGCCTGGCGGATCGCGATGGAGCGCGAGGGAGGACCGGTCGCGCTCTCGCTCTCGCGGCAGAAGCTGCCGACGCTCGACCGCTCGAAGGTCGCGCCCGTCGAGGGAGCGCTGCGCGGCGGGTACACGCTCTGGCAGTCGGGCGACGGCCTGCCCGACGTCGTCCTGCTCGCCACCGGCTCCGAGGTCTGGGTCGCCTTCGAGGCCGCCCGTTCGATGGACGCGAACGTCCGCGTCGTCTCGATGCCGTGCTGGGAGCTCTTCGCCGAGCAGCCGCAGGAGTACCGCGACGAGGTGATCCCGCCGGACGTGCGCGCCCGGCTGTCGGTCGAGGCGGGGATCTCGCACGGCTGGGAGCGCTGGATCGGGGACGCGGGCGCGTCGGTCGCGATCGACCGCTTTGGCGCGTCGGCACCGGGCGACGAGGTGCTGCGCAACCTCGGCTTCACGCCCGAGAACGTCGCGGCGCGCGCGGCGGCGCTGCTCGAGCGGGTCTCATGAAGATTGCGGTGGCGTTCGACCACCGTGGCGTCAAGCTGCGCGAGCGGATCCTCGAGGAGCTCGACGCGCTCGGCCACGAGACCGTCGACCTCGGCACCGACAACGACGCGAAGCGGGTCGACTACCCGGACAAGGCGCGCGAGCTCGGTCACGCGATCCTGGACGGCGGCGCCCAGCGCGGGATCCTCGTCTGCGGCTCGGGCGTCGGCGCCTCGGTCGCGGCCTGCAAGATCGCCGGCATCCGCGCCGCGATCTGCCACGACGTCTACTCGGCGCACCAGGGCGTCGAGCACGACGACATGAACGTGCTCTGCCTCGGCTCCGAGGTGATCGGCGCCGAGCTCGCGGTCGACCTCGTGCGCGCCTTCCTCGGCGCGAGCTTCGACGGCGGCGAGCGCTACGTGGAGCGACTGAAGAAGGTCGAAGCGATGGAGAAGGAGATGAAGGATGGCCACGTCACGGCTGCATGAGCTCTACGAAGCGGGTGTCAGCCCGTGGATCGACTCGGTCTCGCGCGAGATGCTCGAGACGGGCGAGCTCGCCCGCCTCGCGAAGGACGACGCGATCGTCGGCGTCACCTCGAACCCGACGATCTTCCAGAAGGCGCTCGCGACGGGCGACTGGTACGACGAGCAACTCGGCGAGCTGTTGAAGACCGAGGACGACCCAACCGAGATCTTCCTGCAGCTGGCGATGGAGGACATCCGGCGCGCCTGCGACCTGCTGAAGCCGGTGTGGGAGCGGACGAAGGGCGTCGACGGCTACGTCTCGCTCGAGGTCGATCCGACGCTGGCCTATGACCGCGAGGCCACCTTCGAGCAGGCGATCCGGCTGCACGGCGAGGTCGAGCGGCCGAACCTCTTCGTCAAGATCCCGGCGACGGTGCCCGGCCTGGCCGCGATCGAGGACTGCATCGCCAAGGGCAAGTCGATCAACGTCACCCTGATCTTCTCGCTCGAGCGCTACGCGGCCGTCGCCGAGGCGTACATCCGCGGCCTGGAGCGGCTCGTGGCCGGCGGCGGCGACGCGTCGAAGGTCGCGTCGGTCGCGAGCTTCTTCGTCTCGCGCGTCGACTCGGAGGCGGACCGGCGCCTGGACGAGATCGGCGGCCAGGCGACCCGGCTCAAGGGCAAGCTGGCGATCGCCAACGCCAAGCTCGCCTACCGGCACTGGCAGGAGGCGTTCTCCGGCCCGCGCTGGGAGTTCCTCGCCGCGAAAGGCGCGAGCGCGCAGCGCTGCCTCTGGGCCTCGACGTCGACCAAGAACCCGGACTACCGGGACGTGATGTACGTCGAGGAGCTGATCGGCCCCGAGACCGTGAACACGATGCCCGCCGAGACGGTGGTCGCCTTCCAGGATCACGGCAAGGTCGCGGCCACGATCGCCGACGGCGTGCCGGAGGCCCGGAACCTGCTCGAGCGGCTGGCGGAGGTCGGTGTCGACTACGACGACGTCGTCGCGACGCTCGAGGCCGAGGGCGTGCAGAAGTTCGCCGACTCCTTCGAGGAGCTGCTCGAGGGGATCCGCGCGAAGCGCAGCGAGCTCGCGGCGGCGTGAGCGACAGCGTCGTCGAGCGGATCTGGGCGTACGACGCCTCGCTCTGGACCGACTCCGGCGAGGACCAGTGGCTCGGCTGGCTCGACGTCGTCACGCGGGTCCGGACCCACGTCGACGAGCTGAACGCGTTCTCCGAGGCCGCGACCGAGCAGTTCCACGACTGCATCCTGCTCGGCATGGGCGGCTCGTCGCTCGCGCCCGAGGTGCTGCGACGGACGTACGGCGTCGAGTCGTTCCACGTCCTCGACACCACCCATCCCGAGGCGATCCGCCGGCTCGAGCGAGAGCTGGACCTCGAGCAGACGCTCTTCCTCGCGTCCTCGAAGTCGGGCTCGACGATCGAGACGCGCTCGCACCTCGAGTACTTCTGGGAGCGGACGGGCGGGCGCGGCGCGCAGTTCGCCGCGATCACAGACCCCGGCTCCGAGCTCGACGCGCTCGCGCGCGAGCGCGGGTTCCGAGCGGTCTTCGCGGGCGAGCCCGAGATCGGCGGCCGCTACTCGGCGCTCTCGATGTTCGGGATCGTCCCCGCGGCGCTGATGGGCGTCGACCTCGCCCGCTTCCTCGAGGTGGCGGCCGAGATGACGCTCGCCTGCCAGGGAGCGGACGGCAACCCGGGCCTCGAGCTAGGCCTCCAGCTGGGCGAGGCCTGGAAGGATGGGCGCGACAAGGTCTGCATCGACACCGCGTCGATCAACGGCAGGCCGACCGGCTTCGGCCTCTGGGCCGAGCAGCTGCTCGCGGAGTCGACCGGCAAGCAGGGGAAGGGGCTCGTGCCGGCGCCGGGCGAGTCGCCGGACGGACCGGATCGCCAGCGCGGCGAGCTCGACCTCGTCGACCCGTACGACCTGGCCGCCGAGCTCTATCGCTGGGAGTTCGCGACCGCGGTCGCCGGCCACGTGCTCGGGATCAACCCGTTCGACCAGCCGGACGTGCAGGCGGCGAAGGACCGGACGAACGAGGTGCTGGCGGCCGGCGAGCCGGACCTCGAGCCGCGCGGCTCACTCGATGAGCTGCTCGCGCAGGCGGAGGCGGGCCGCGACTACGTCTGCATCCAGGCTTTCGTCGACCCTGCCCGCGAGGACGAGCTGGCCCCTCTCGTCGACCGCGCGCACCAGACCGGCTGCGTCGTCACGCACGGCCTCGGCCCGCGCTACCTGCACTCGACCGGCCAGCTGCACAAGGGCGGGCCGGACACCGGTCTCTTCGTCCAGGTCGTGGACGAGACCGGCGCCGAGCTGCCGATCCCCGGCCGCGAGTTCGGCTTCGGCCGGCTGATCCGCTCGCAGGCCGCCGGTGACTTCGCCGCACTCGAGGAGCGCGGCCGCCGTGTGATCCGACTCCGACTGGAGGAGCTCTAGATGCAACTCGGGATGGTAGGCCTCGGCCGGATGGGCGCCGGGATGACGAAGCGGCTCGAGCAGCACGGGATCGAGATGAGGACGTTCGACCCGAACGTCGCCTCGACCGCGAAGACGCTCCGGGCGCTCGCCAAGCA
>JANPKC010000267.1:0-20242 GCA_031425855.1 Actinomycetes bacterium
GCGCCGCTTTCGCGAGGCCGGCCCAGGGGCGGCGCGCCTCCCATGGGCCCGCCTGTGTCGACTCCGACGCCAGCTCTGCATCCGGCGCGCTGCGGGCCGCGCCGTTCGCGGCGCCGTTGTAGGACGTCGCCATCTCGCGGATCCCGACGCCGCGCACGCCTCTGATCGCGTTCCGGGCGTTCAGCCCGTAGAGCCGCGCGTCGTCCGGTTGGACCCGCAGGCCGCGGGAGCCGAGCCCGGCTGCAAGCGCGATGCGGGCGCCGACGGCGCCGACGCCGTAGCGAAACGCGTCGAAGAGCCGGGCGGCCTGCGCCCCTCCGACCGAGTGGTGTTTCGACCAGTAGTAGCGGCGGCTGCGCCAGAGCTCGTTCGTCCTCCGCTCGGGGATGGAGCCGGTGGAGCCCCAGCCCTCGTGGAAGATGGCGGTGCCGGGCACGTAGTGGATTTCGTGGCCCGTATCGACGAGCCGCCGGCAGAGGTCGGTCTCCTCCATGTACATGTAGATCTGGTCGTCGAAGGGCCCCACCTCCTCCAGGGCGGATCTGCGGACCATCATCGCCGAGCCCGAGACCCAGTCCACGCGGCGCGAGACCGAGCCACCGCTCTGGACGATGCCCACCGTGCCGAAGGTGAGTGCGAAGACGGCGCACCGCGCGGGCGAGGGGAACCGCCAGGCCGAGGGGAGCTGGGCGTCTCCTGGCCGGAGGATCTTCGGTCCGGCGACGGCGACCCGCGGGTGCGCGTCGAGATACTCGACCAGCGCCTCGAGCGCCTCGGCTCCGACCTGGGTGTCGTCGTTGAGCACAAAGACGTAGCGGCTCTGGGTCGAGGCGATCACGCGGTTGTGGTTCGCGCCGAACCCCGCCCGGTGGGTTTGCGCGATCACGCGGACCTGCGGAAACGCCTCGCGGATCGCCTCGACGGAGCCGTCGTCGGAGGCGTTGTCGAGGACGACGATCTCGATCGAGAGCTTCTGGGACGGGGTCTCGAGAATCGACGCGAGACAGGCGAGAACCTCGTCCCTGTTTCGGTGGTTGACGATCGAGACCGTCACGTCGGGGATGGCTGTGTCGGCGGTCTCCATCGTTTCGATTGCGCGTCAGGCGCATCGCTTAGGGTACTCGCGTGACCCGTCGGCCGGCGTCGGGCGCGAGCGCCCCCGTTTGCTGGCCCCGCCGACATGTTCCCCGCACCCCCCTCAGACCCGGAGCGGATCGACCCCGCCGGGCGCGTGCACTCCCTCCGGGGGGCCTCCGGGCTGATCCTGCTCGCCCAGATCGCCGGCAACGCCGGCTTCTTCGTCGCGGTTCTCGTCCTCGCGCGCACGCTCGACCCGCACGACAGGGGAGTGATCGCCTTCGTGATCTCGGTCGCCCTGATCCTGCCGCGAATCTTCGAACTCGGGATCGGCAACGCGACGACGGTGCTGGTTGCGCAGCGCGGCCCCGAGCGGCGATCGGCCCTGACGAACGCGGTGCTCTTCTCGCTGGGCGTCGCCGCCTTCGGGAGCCTCCTGTCGGCCTTGCTCCTCGGGGTGGCGGAGGTCGGCCCTTCGCTTGACCGCAGCATCCTCGTCATCCTCGCGGTCGGGATCCTCGGCAACGCGCTCATCGACTGCGGCTATGCCTTCCTGCTCGGCGTCGGCTTCCTGCGCCCGTGGACGCTCGTCGCGTCGGTGTCGCCGTGGCTGTACGCCACGGCGGCGATCGTGCTCGCGGCTACCGGAGAGCTGACCGTCGTCCGGGCCCTCCTCGCCTGGTCGCTCACGCATCTCGCCTGGGGAGTCGCCGCCATCTGCGTGTCCGCCTGGCGGACCGGGTTCGGGCGTCCGCAGCTGCGCCTCTTTCGCGACGCGCTTTCGCTCGGCGTCCGCGCCTGGGTCGGCTCGCTCTCGCGCTTCCTCAACTTCCGCCTCGACCAGGTGATCCTCGGCCTGATCGCCACCCAGGCGACGCTGGGCGTCTATGCCGTGGCGGTCAACCTCTCCGAGGTCGCGCTCTATGTCCCCGGGGCAGTGGTCACCGCGGCGGTGCCCGCGATCGCGCGCGTCCGGATCGAGGACCGGTCGGCCACGACGATCGGGATCTTCCGGCCGATGTTCCTCGTCACCGCCGCGATCGTGACCGCCGGAGCCCTGATCGGGGCACCGCTCCTGCCGGTCGTGTTCGGAGACGCCTACAGCGGCTCGGTCACGCCGTATCTGTGGCTGCTGCCGGGAGCTCTCGGGTTCGTGACGACCGGCGTGTTCAGCGCCGCTCTCCTGACCTCCCGGCGGCCCCTGCTCTCCTCGGCCGGGCAGCTCACCTCCCTCGTCGTCGGGGTCGCGCTCGACTTCGCGCTGATCCCGCCCTTCGGGGCGAGCGGCGCCGCGGCTGCCGCCACCGTCGCGTTTCTCGCCGGGGGTACCGTGGCCGCCGTCGCGTTCTCGAGGGTCTCGGATGTACCGCTGCGCGAGCTGCCTCCCCGCCGCGCGGACGTGGGGGCCGCCATCTCGCTCGTGACCGGGTTTGCCGGGACGCTCAGGACGCGTGTGCGCTGAGGGTGCGTCTCCGGTCTAGGAGCGCCGGGGCGGACCGAGACGGATGCTGGCATAGCCTGCCCAGATCAGCGCGGCGACCACGTAGAGGTGCCGCCAGTGGATCGTGTCGATGAAGAGGCTGTTCGCCATCAGGCCGGCCCAGCTGCCGAGGAGCGCGGCCGAGCCGACGCCGTGGACGGAGCCGTCGGCCCGGGCGAACGCGAGCGCGCAGTAGAGAGTCGCGAAGAGGAGGAGCACCACGGCGAGGAGCCCGAGGGCGCCCTGCTCGAACGCCGCGCGCGCGTAAAGGCTGTGGGTGGAGATGTCGAGGCTCGTTTCGACCTGGCCCGGGCCGTGGCCGAAGACGTGCTCGCCGATGCGGTCGAACGCAGAGCTCTGTGCCCCGAACCGCTGCGCGTCGTAGGTGTTCAGCTGTGAGCGCTGCGAGAGGAAGTCGAGCGACCCGGTGATGCTGAGCAGCACGAAGCCGAGCACCCCGGCCAGGGCGAGCGCCCCGGTGGCGCGAAGGGCTGGGCGGATGCCGCCGCGACGGAGGGCGGACACGACGATCACGACCGAGCACGCGATCCCGAGGTTCAACCAGCCTGCACGCGAGAACGCGACGATCGATCCGGCGGCGGTGGCGACGAAAGCGAGGATTGCGTAGCGGCGCTTCCAACCGAACAGTCGCGGCCGCCCGATTTCCTCGAGGGTGACCGCGGCGATCGGCACGAGGAAGGCGGCGAACACGTTCGGGTCCTGGAACAGGCCCTTGCCGCGAAAGGGGTCGAACAGGAGCGTCGTCCCGCCCGGAAGCCCCGCGTAGAGGGCGAGCACGACCGCCACCGACGAGCAGACTCCGATCGCGAGGTAGGCCGCGAGTGCGTACTTCGTCGCACGCGCGTTCCCGAACGCCCACGTCAGCCAGATCGCAAGCGCGAGCAGGTAGACGGAGACGAAGAGGTACTCGACGGCGCGCCTGCCGTCGACGGCGTTCACGACGGAGAGCAACGAGACGAAAACCGTCGCGCCGATCAGCACCCGGATCGCGAGCGGCACCTGAGGCGCCACGCGTCCGGCGCCCACCGTCACGACCATCAGCAGCGCGAAGACGAGGTCGACCGGGGCGGGCTCGGTGAGCGCGAAGCCGAGGAGGAGAAACGCGGCGCCGAAGAGGACGAGCGGGCGGGTGACGGCCAGCACGATCGCTGCCAGGACGGCGCCGGCCGCCGCCAGGCCCAGCAACGGGCCCCAAGGTTCGACGAGCCCGCTGGCGACCGCAGCGGTCAGGACGCTTGCGACGGCGACCCCGGGCCAGAGCCCGAGCAGTCCCGGCTGGATCGCTCGCGGCGCGGCGGAGTCAGCCCTTGGCTGCGCCATACGCATGGGCCTGGCCGTATCCGTACGCGTTGGCCTCGCCCTTGACTCCACCCACGATCACCCCGACCGGCTCCACGTGCATGGTCGCCAGGATCCGCATCGCCCTGCGCGCCTCACCCAGCGTGATGTGGTCGAGCCGGGCGACCAGGATCAGCCCGTCGGTGAGGCGGGCGAGGAGGGACGCCTCGGCGGTGTGCAGCAGCGGCGGGGAGTCGATCACGACCGCGTCGTAGGTGCGCCGCGCCGTCGCGAGCAGCTGTTTCATCGCCGACGACTGGAGCAGGATCGCGGGATCGGAGAAGACGCGATTGTTGGCCAGGAGGTCGACCCGTCCTCTGAGCGTCGGGATCCCCGGAGCGTCGACCGGCCCGATCGCGTCGGCCATCTTGACCTCGCCGGCCAGCACCTCGGCCAGGCCCGGGCGCGTCCTCCCGCTCATGCCGTAGTACTCGTGCAGTCCGGGCGCATGGAGATCCGCCGAGATCGCCAGCACCTTCATCCCCGACGCGGCGAAGGCGTTCGCGAGGTTCGCCGTGGCGGCGCTCTTTCCCTCACCCGGCATCGCCGAGGAGATCGCCCAGACCTTGCGCTCGGCCAGGTCGAGGCTGAGCAGATTGAGGTTGGTGCGGATGTTTCGGTAGGCGTCGGCGAGGGCCGAGATGCTGTTGAAGTCGACGAGGTTCGTGTTGCGCCGGCCGTTGCCCGGTATCGCGGGGACCATTCCGAGGAGCGGCCACGGGTAGGCCTGCTCGATCTCGTCGAGGTCATGGATCCGCCGGTCGAGCCGCTCCCTCATCGCGCCCAGTCCCAGTCCGAGAAAGAGGCCGGCGAGCAGGCCGATGACGCCGTCCCTGACGGGCTTCGGCGAGAACGCCGTCTTGGGCTCGGCCGCCGCGTTCACGAGCGTCAGCTCCGGGTCGGGCGCGTCGCGTTGTGCGCGCGCCTCGGCGATCTGCGTCCGCAGGTCGGACGCGGCGGCCGATTCACTGGGAGACGTCTTGCCGGCCAGGGCGTTGAGCTGCTGCTCGAGCGAAGCGATACGGGCTGCGAACTGCTCCTGGCGGTTTTTCTCGCGCCACGTGATCAGGCCCGACGCGACGGCGTTCGCGAGCTCGGCGGCAGCCGGGGCAGTGCTCGCGTCGGCCGTCACCGTGAGGATGTTGGCGTTGGCGGTCGCGGTGACTTCGACGTCTTCGCGGATCTCGTCCGTCGAGGCGACGTCCAGCTCCGAGACCAGCGGCTGAAGGACGTCGTCGGTCGTCGTCAGCCGCACGAAGGTGTCGACCGCACGCGTCGGGTCGCCGCCTCCGATCGCTCCTGCCGCGGGGCCCGGGTCGGTGTAGAGGATCCGCGCAACCGAGCGGTACCGGTCCGCCTGGAGAAGCGAGAAGCCGAGCGCGAGCCCCGCAGTCAGCACTGCGAGGGCGGCGATCAGAAGGGCCTGCCGCCGGACGAAGGAGACGAAGCCGCGAAGATCGCTCTGCGGAGAGAGCGGTGAGGCTGTCGAGTCCAAAGCGCTCGCATCATAGTCGCGTCGCTGGGGCGCGCCCCGGTGTCCCCCGCTGCACTCTCCGCCTCGCGGCGGCGCCGCTCTACAGGTGCTCGGTCGAGATCGGCGTCGCCCCCGGGCCGAGCGAGAAGCTGTTGCCGCTGAACACGTTGGTGCCGATCGTTCGATAGGCGCCGATGCCGGCCCAGTTCTGGTTTCGGAAGAGCATCCCCGTGACGGTGACGGACTCGGTGCCCTCGTCGAGGTAGACGCCTGCCTGCCTGCCTGCCAGGGTGCTGCCCGCGCTGTCGACCACGCCGTTCCTGATCGTGACGTGGTGCGCGCCCGCAACGCCGCCCCAGGAGGGATCGGCCCATTCCCCTGCGAAACCGACTCGAGCGCCGGTGACGCTCATGCGATCGAAGACGACATTCCGCGTGTAGTGCTCCATGTAGACGCCCACGCCGGCAGCCTGGCGGGGTCCGCTCATGTCGACGTCGAGGTCGGCGTAGTTCGTGTCCCAGGCGTTGTTCACGGTCTGGATGCCGGACCAGGCGACGTTCCGGACCTTCACGCGAAGGACCCCCTTCCGGACGGGATGCCCGATCCAGAGGCCCGCCTCGGCGGTGCCGTTGGACGAGCCGGGAGTGGGGCGGCTGACGCCGTCGATGAGGATGTCCTGGACAGTTTCCATCACGGGCGTCGAGCTTCCGTAGGCGACCGAGACGTTGTCGCTCAACCGGACGGCCACGTCGGAGAACGAGAAGAACTGGCTCCGCTCGACGCGCAACCCGCTCGTGTTGAAGGCGAGGAGCCCGAAGGGAACCGACCAGTTCCCCCGGAACGTGCAGTCGAGAACCTGGGCGCTCGCGCCGGCGTTGCCCCAGACGTGGACGATGCCTCCACCGAAGGCCTTGGCGGGGTCGCTCACGTCGAATGCGAGGCCGCGCAGGACGGCGCCGCTGCGTCCGAAGTTGCCGCCGACGACGATGCCGGTGCGGAGGACCGCCCCACCCAGGTGCTCTGCGTAGAGGCGATGCCCGTCCGAATTGACGAAGGGAGCGGCCTGGGCGTAGCTGCCGTCTGCGAGCACGATGTCGAGCGCCGGGCCTGCGAGCGCCGTTGCAAGCTCCGCGGCGTTGCTGACCCGAACCGCCTGAACGGGCAATGCGTAGGTCGAGGGGGGAATCGGTGCGGCCACGGCAGGAGGCGCCGGGACGGGACCTGGCGTGGGAGTCGGCGTCGTGGGGCTCGTGGCCAGGCTCACGGTCCACCGTACGGTTGCCGTGGTCTTCGCGGTCTTCGTGCTCGCCACGATCGTGAAGACGTGGTCGGCCGCGGTGAGCCCGGTGAGGTTGACGGGCGAGACGCACGCAGCCGCCGCCGCGCCGTCGAGCGAGCAGGTCGTGCGGGTGGCCCCGGTCGTCCAGGCGATCCTGGCGGTCGTGCTCGTCGTCGGGCTTGTGGGCCGCGTGGTCAGCGTCAGGCTCGGAGCCGGCTGACGCGAGAGCGAGCGCCGCAGCGCGCTCGGCGCTGCCCGCCGCTGCAGGTACCGGATCGCCAAGGGGCGTCCGGTGCGGAGGTCGCGGACGACGAGCCGCGGGCGCACCGTGCGGTTCAGATGCCGGGCGGGGATGTGGACGCGCAGCGGCGTGCGGTTCCGGCGGGCGATCCGGCGGCCGTTGAGGCTGATGGCGACAGGACCCTTGTGGACGCGGTTGAACTGCACGATCGCCCCGGTCGTGTCACGGCGGACCGTCAACTCGCTCGACTGTGCGCGGGCGCTGCTGGAGGAGACGGCGACGCACAGACAGGCGGCGGAGACGACGAACGTGGTGGCGCGAACTTGGCGTCCAAGCGGAGCGAACAACGCGATTCCTCACCTCTTCGTGCCAGGGATCCAGGGGACTTCGAGCGGCTGGATCTGTCATCGGGCGAGCCAGACGAGCCGTGAAGCGCAGTCCCTCGTTCTAGGGAGTGCGTGGGTCCCAGCGGCCAGTCGCTGAGGCTGGCGCTCTGGACGTCTCGTGAGGGTCTAGGCCTGCGGGCGGCACTGCCTCAGCCGGCAGCGGCCGTCACGTGGTGCACGAGGAGGCGAGCCGGTTTCCCTCGAGGCGGTTGGCGACCGGTTTTGCGGCGCGCCCGTCGTCCCACAACCCGACCCGCTGCTCGACCGCCGCGGCTGCTCGGCAGACGAGGTTGAGGGAGACGTGATTCTGCGAGGAGCCCTGGAGCACGATGCCTGCGACCCGGGCGTCGAGGCGATTTGCGACGACCCTGTTGTCGTCCGCGCCGACGTCGATGAAGAGCCCCACCGACGACGCCCGGACGACGTGGTTCCCCTTGAAGACGTTCTGGCCCGAGCGGACACCGGAGTACTCCCACTCCACGCTGATCCCGGTCTCCGTGTCCTCGACGACGTTCCGGGCAATCGTCGACCGCGTCGTGGAGTGCTCAAGGTAGATCCCGACCCTCGTGTCGGAGACGCGGTTGCCCACGATCCACACGTCATGTGACGAGCCGACCGTCTCGATTCCGTCCCAGCCAGTTCGACGGATGACGTTGCCGATGATCGCCGCCCCGGCGCCGCCGCACCAGATGCCGCCTTAGGTCCATCCCTGGGTGTCCTCGGGCGCGTCGATGTCGGTGACGACGTTGTCGAGCGCGAGGGCGCGCAGGCCGCTGACCCTGTTGTCGTGCGGCACCTGGACGAGATTGATCCCATGGTTCCGGAAACCGGCGACACGGGTGCGAATCACGGAGATGTCGTTGCCGGTCGGGAGCGCCGCGATCACGCCCGCATCGGCTGCTCCCGCGCTCGTGATCCGCGCATCCTGCACCGAGATGTCGGAGAGGGAGCCCCACGCGTACACGCCGACGCTGCGCACGCGCTCGATAGCCACTCGCCGCGCCACGAAGCGGCGCACTCCGGACTGCACCACGACCGCGTGCCCGTGGCCGCCGCCCGGGCCGCCGCCGTCGATCTTGAGCCCGGATAGCAGCGTGTCGTCCCCGTCCACGATCACGACCCCCCAGTACGGGGCGGCAGGCGCGGCGAGCACCGTTCCCGGTCCCGAGCCGACGAGCCGCGCTCCGTCGCCGAGCCGCAGCGTCGACACCGGATACCGGCCGGGAGCGAGCCTGACCGTGACGTGGCCGCGCTCCAGGGCTCGGCGCGCGCGCTCGAAGCCGTGCCCGGGCGAGGCGACCAGCTCTCGCCGTTGCGCGCTGACGACCGTCACGATGCGGGGAGCCGAGCGGAGGCGGTCGCCGTTGCGCCGCACGAGCTCCAGCGTCGCCGGATGGCGCCCCGGCCGCAGCGATGCTCCGTCGACGAGGACGGCATACGGCGGCGTCGTGTCCGAGCCGACGACGTGTCCGTCGATCCGAAGCGTCACCGCCGCGACCTCCCGTGCCGGAACCGACGTGGTGATGCGCAACGTCGTCCAGCCGCCGACCCTCGCCGGTCCCGTGACGCTGAGTCGCGCCGTCGGGTCAGCGAGGCCGTTCGTGGCAGGCAGGCCGAGCAGGCACAGCCCACCGGCGATGAGGGTGAGAAATCGTCGCATGAAGCCCGATGTCCGGCCGTGACCCCGTGCGGCCGACCCGAATGAAGCAGCCACTCTAGAGCCTTCGTCAGACGAACCGCGTCCCCCGAACGGGGGGACTCGACTACTCGCCGCCGGCGCCCGGGAGCCGTTCCCGCGTGGCCGCCAGACGCAGGTACAGAGCCCGTGCCCGCTGGGAGCGCCGGAGTCGCACGCGCAGCGCGATCGACGTGCGCGCCGTGGCGAGTCCAGCGCGCCCGCGCAGCGTTCGCGCGAAGCCGAGGCATTGGTAGAGCGGGGCGGTCGCGTCTGCGAGCTCGAGCTTGTACCGCTCTCCGCCGCCCAGGAACTCCACCCGGCGCGCGCCTTCCTGCTCGGCGCTCTCGATCGCATCCAACGTCGCGATCAGGCCGGGCGAGTACTTGCTCAGCGCCGGGTCGAATGCCAGCCGGTGCACGTACATGCACCCCTCGTATTGGAGCCAGTAGTGGAACGCGACCGGTGCGCCGTCGATGCGGATCGTGAGGATCCGAGCCAGGTCGCGCACTCCGAGAGCACGGACTACCTCGCGGTGGAAGGCCTTGCCGACCGGCGTCGTCATCTCGGAGCCGTCGTGTCTCCCCGCCCAGCGCAGGTCGTGCAGGTGGAAGGCCGTCTCGAGCGCCGCCGCGAGCTCTTCCTCCTCCCGGGCGATCTCGATCGAGAGCTCGCCGAGCTCCGCGAGCTGACGGCGACGGCGCTTGTGGAGGTTGCGCCGCTTCGACGACGTCCGCTCGCGGTAGATCGTGGCCCAGCCGCGCGAGAGGTCGATGATAGGTGCCTCGATCCGCTCGACCAGGGTGGCGTCGCCGCCCGCGACCTTGGCGAGCACGCTGTCGTGGGTGATGCCGAAGAAGTCGCCGAAGTCCGTCCCGCCCGAACCTGCGCGCGCAACGAGGTGCCGGCCGATCTCGTGCTCGTCGTAGCCGGGTCCGACGAGGACATCGGCGAGCGGGGCGTGGTGGCGCCCCATGAAGTGCGCGACGCGCAGCCCGCCTCGCCGCTGCTCGATCTCGAGCGGCAGACCGCCGACGAGCCGCTCGCCGTCGAGGGCGATCTCGACCCGCATCGCCCGCTCTCTGCCGTGATGGCGCCACCATGCGAGCAGCCACGGGGTCGAGAGGAATGGGCTCGGCCGGTCGGTCCCTGAGACGAGAGCATCCCATTCGGCCGCCCGGTCTGCGAGCCCCGCCCTGTCGTATATCGTCTCGAATCGAAGGTTGCGCGAGCGAGCTTGATCCCCGACATCCGACGGGGACGGAGGTGGCTGCGACACGGGAGCAGTCTGCCACGGCCTCCCGGTGGAGGGAGGGGATCGATGCGTTGGGCTGCACGACTCGGACTGACCTACCACGCAATCACGGATAGCTGGGACGACGAGCTCGCACTCTCCCCTTCGTCCTTCGAGGCCCAGGTCCGGCGGATTGCGCGTGCCGGTTACCGCGGCGTCACGTTCTCCCGGCTCGCAACGGAACCCGCCTCGCGCGGGATCGTGGCGATCACCTTCGACGACGCATTCGCATCTGTCTACGAGCACGCGGCGCCGCTGCTCGAAGAGCTGGGTTGGCCTGCGACCGTCTTCGTCCCCACCGGAGCCGTCGAGCGCGACGAGCCGATGCGGTGGCTCCTCGACAACGGCTGCGCGGAGCCCAGTGACATCGGCCAGCTGCGACCCCTGGCGTGGGATCAGATCGAGTCGCTGGCAGCCCGCGGCTGGGAGATCGGCAGCCACTCGGTGTCGCACCCTCTGCTTTCCACGCTCTCTGTAGCGGAGCGGCGCGAGGAGCTCGTCACCTCCCGGGAGGCCATCGCTGAACGCGTCGGCGCCTGCGTGAGCGTCTCGTACCCGTGGGGGGAGGTGAACGACGTCGTGGCCGAGGCGGCGCGTCAGGCCGGGTACACGGCCGGGGGAGGCCTCGCCGGGCGATTCCACTCGGGCGATCCGATGCGGGTTCCGCGCTTCGCGGTCGCCCGCCGCGACGAAGGGATCGGGATCGCGCTGAAGACTTCAGCTCCCGTCTGGGCCGCTCGCTACTCCCCGCTCTGGCGTGTGGTGACGCGGCTCCGGCAGGCGCGCGCCGCGGTCGCCGAGGCCAAGACGTGACGGGGCTCTCGGCCCTCGTCCTCGACGGCGGCTCGGGGCAATCGCTGGCGATTACCCGCACGCTCGGCGCCAAGGGCTGGAACATCGTCACGGAGGCGGGGTCGCGCTCGGCGCACTCCCGTTTCACGACAGCGGCGGTGGCACTTCCCTCGACAGACGACGGGCCCGGCTACGGGAAGGCGCTGGACGCGCTCTGCGCGGAATACCGGATCGACCTTGTCGTACCCGCGAACGATCACACGCTCGACCTGTGCTGGGCCGCGTCGAGCCGGCTGGGCGCTGCGCGGATCCTCGGGGGCGACCAGCGTGCCGTCGAGACCTTTCTCGACAAGGGCGACGGCATCGCCGCAGCGGAGCGGTGTGGCTTTCCGGTGCCGCGAACGCTGACTCCGCCGACGCTCGAGTTCGTCGGAGCGGCCGCTGCCGAGATCGGCTTTCCGTGCGTGGTCAAGCCTCGTCGCTCGTTCGTCCCCGGCGCCGGGGGTACCCGTCACCTGCGTCACGCCGTCGTCGAGACCCCCGAGCAGGCGCGGGTCGCCGCGGGTTCGCTCTGTCGCGCCGACGGCGCCCCACCGCTCGTCCAAGAGCTCGTGAAAGGGCGCGCGGTCGCCGCGACCTTCGTCATGCACGACGGTTGCACGCTGGCGCGCGCGGTGCGCGAGACACTGTCGTTCTGGCCCGTGACCGGGGGCACCTCGGTGTGGAAGCGGGCGCTCCCTCTCGATACTTCGGGCGTCGCAGAAGCGGAGCGCTTCCTGCTCGCATTCGGTTTCGAGGGTCTAGCGGAGATCGAGTATCAACTTGACGAAAACGATTCTCCGCTCCTGATGGAGGTCGGGCCGCGTGCGCACGGTTGGATCCCGCTGGCCGAGGCCTCCTGCCCAGGGCTGATCGAGACCGCGGCCGCGGCGTCGTTGGGCCGCGAGGCGCAAGAGCTGCACGACTACCGTCCTGGGATCGAGATGCGATGGCTGCGCGGCGAACTGGCGCGCCTCCACGTCGGCTTCAGCCCGGCTCCCAGGCTCGCTCCCACGATGTCTCGTGCCAGTGTCATCCGCACAGCCTGGCCCCCGTGGAGACCGGGGATGCGCTACGACATCATCGACCTGGACGACCCGCTGCCCTGGCTACCGAGGCCACTCGCGAGGCTGCTGGGTCGGCGCTGATCAGCCCGGCGGCGCCTGCGCGACGCCGCGCACGTTCCGGGACCAGATGTTGACCGCCTGCTCGTCTGATGCGACGAAGCGAGACCGGCGCGTTCCCAGGAGGTAGCGATCGAGGCGCATCTCATCCGTGCGGTCGTAGCCGGCCGACCGGAACGCGCGCAGCGACGACCTGTTCGTCACGTCGACGTAGGCGAGTGCGCGGCGGGCGCCTTCCGACCCAAGGCGGCGGCACGTGGCGGCCAGCATCCGTGGGCCGAGGGAGTGTCCGCGCCACGAGGGCGCCACGTAGACCGCCTCGGTCAGCATCGCGTCCGGGGGTAGGCGGGGATACAGGCCGGGGGCGACGGACTCGAGCCGCTCGTAGTCGCGGAGGCGGTGCACGAAGTGTGCGGCGACCACGGTGTCCTCGATCCTCCCGAGGACGAGCTCGCCTGCACGAGCGCGGCGCGTCCTTTCCAGCGCACGAACGAAGAGGTAGTCGCGATCGTCGCGCTGCTCAAGAACATCGACGAGCGGATCCGAATCGTCGGGGGCAACGGCCACGATGGTCAGATCGCCGGGTGCGAGCTCCGGCACGGCTCGCAGGTCGCACATCACCTGAAGAGCACGCGTCGTCGAGGCACCACGCTTTCGTACCTTCGCCGCGGCAGTTCGGGGGCTGATGGTCGTCGGCATCGTCAAACCGGCGGGACTCGGGTAAGCACATCGCACCATGTACCCCGAGTCGTCGGCGAGCATGCATCTCGGGGCGTCGTCGATCAGCTGCGGCCCAGCGTCGCCCCGATACGAGCTGCGGTGAACGGGACACCGAGGACGAACCGGGCAAGCGGACCGAACCGCCCCTCCGCCGGGTAACCGACGAGACGAATGCGCGGCTCGGTGGTTCGGAACGCGTGGTCGAGCACGGGCCAGCCGTCGGCAACCCGGATTCGCCCGCGCAGTTCGGCCGACAGGAAATCGAGCCGGTCGAGGCGGAAGCGGTAGCCCGTTCCCAGCAGGACGCGATCGAACTCGAGCCGGCGTCCATCCGACAGCGTCAGCTCTACCGCCCCCTCGCCGCAGGCCACGGCCGCCACCTGGACGCCCTCCTCGATCGTGGCCTTGCCGACGACGCCTTCTCTCAGCCACGGAGACGCACCCGGGCGCAGCAACCTGCCGGTCAACCGCTTTCGCAGCGAGACCGGCAGGCGCGCGAACAGGTCGGGGTGCAGCACGAGGCGATTGAGCGGGGGCGGCCCGTAGCCGACCGCCGGGTAGGCGAGCTCGAACACACGGCGCTGCAGGGGGCCTCTCGGGCGCGAGGGCTCGTGATCCGCGAACCAGTGAACCGTCGACCGTGCAAGCAACGTCGTCTTCGCTCCCGAGCGGACGGCTGCGGCCGCCGCCTCCACCGCCGACTGGCCGGCCCCGATGACGGCGATCCTGAGCCGTGCGTGCTCACCGCCCTCGAAGGCGGCTGCGAAACCGATCCGGTGATCGTCCATCACGCCCTCGAACGCTTGCGGCGTGTGCGGGAAAGGGCCGATACCCGGCGCCACTATCACCTCTGACACACGCCAGTCGGTCCCAGCGGCGCGGACCGACAAGTCTCCGTCCTCGCGGCGCTCGACCGAGGTCACTGTGGCGTCCACGTGCTCGGTGACATAGCGATTGGCGAACCAGGTCGCATAGGCGATGAACTCGGTGACGCTCATCGGCTCGTGCGGGGTCACGCCGGCCGCCGCGCACCACTCCTCGAGCGAGCCGGGCGCGCCCGCTTCCGTGAGGGACATCTCCCGCCATGCGGCTCGCAACTCCATGTCGGACGGCATGTGCCGCCAGGTCTCCAGCGGCGGGCCGAAGACGACGGCGGAGTGGCCGGCGGCGGTGGCGGCCGCGGCGACGGCGAGCCCGTAGGGTCCCGCGCCGACCACTGCCACGTCACGCTGCTCCACGCCTAGTTCCGGCCTCGGCGGCCGGTGATCAGGTCGTCGTAGAGCTTCACGTACCGGTCGCGCCACTGCGGAAGCGAGAAGTCAGCTGCCGCCCGCGCCCGGGCCGCCTGGCCGAGCCGGAGGCGTCCCGGAGCGTCTGTTGCGAGCGCCGCCAACGTTGCCGCAAGAGCGCCGACGTCGCCAGCAGCGAAGAGATGGCCGGTCACGCCGTCCTCTACGGCCTCGCTCACACCTCCGACGTCGGCCGCCACGACGGGGAGCCCGGCGGCCATCGCCTCCAGCACCGAGATCGGAAATCCCTCGGAGCGGCTCGAGAGCACGAAGACATCTGCGTCGGCGAGGCGGGCGGGGACGTCGGAGACGTCCCCGGCGAGCGTGACCCGCTCCGTGAGCCCCAGCCTCGCCACCTCGTCCTCCACGAGCTTCCGCTCGGGGCCGTCGCCGAGCAGGGTCAGTTCGATGCTCGTGTCAGGGACGATCGCCACCGCCTGCAGCAGCGTGAGAAAGTCCTTCGGAGGTGCGATGCGCCCCACGCTGACGACGCGCATGGGAGTCCCGCCTCCGTGCGATGCGACCAGGGCGCCATCGACGTCGACCGCGTTGTGGATCACGACGGTGCGCCCGGCGGCACAGGTACGTGCGGCAAGGCCGGTCGAGCGCTCGCGCTCCGAGACGCAGACGACCGCCGTCGTCAGCGGCCGCATCAACCGGTCGGCCCACAGATACAGAGGCCGTGATGCCGAGGACGCCGCGGCAAAAGCCCAGCCATGCGCTGTGAAGATGCGGATCGGCACGCGAGCCAGGGCTGCGGCGATCCTGCCGAGCACGCCGGCCTTGGAGCTGTTGGCGTGGACGAGGGCCGGGCGCTCACGCAGC
Organism: Actinomycetes bacterium; assembly: GCA_031425855.1. Lineage (GTDB taxonomy): Bacteria > Actinomycetota > Thermoleophilia > Gaiellales > Gaiellaceae > Gaiellasilicea. The sequence continues at coordinate 15,055 of JANPKC010000267.1, forward strand.
ATCAGGCGAACGAGCTCGACGAGCCCGAGCACGTCCCGAGGCGAGAGCGCGCGTCTGACGTGCCGGAGCGGTACGAAGCGGGCTCCCGCCGCGGTCGTCGCGTCGCGCAGAGGGCCCTGACCGTGAGCCGCGACCACCACGTCGAACCGATCCACGAGTGCGGGGAGGAGGTCGCGCACGTACGACTGCGCTCCGCCGGTCTCGGCGAGCGTGATCACGATCAGCACGCGGTTCCGCGACGGCGACATCGTTTCAACCTACCCGCGAACGGGGGAAGTACGATCGTGTCCGTGAAGCTTCGGGACGCCCTTCAGCTCGGCCGCGTCGGGCCAGGCACCGGAGCCGAGTTGGTGCGGGAGGGGCTCTGGCACCGGAAGGTGTTCCTCGGGCTGCGCGCGGATCTGCAGCTCCTGCCGGAGGTGCGGCCTGCCGCGATCTCGGTGACGATGCGACCCGAGCCGATCGAGTCCTTCTCGGGCTTCGAGGAGGAGCTTCGAAGGTCCGACGGCCGGGACAGCATCGAGCTGCTGTTCCGGATCCAGAGTTGCGCGAGCGGAGTCACGACGCTGTACATCGCGCGGGCGGAGGACGGACAGCCGGCGTACGCCCAGTGGCTCATTCGCCCGAGCGAGCAGCAGGCGCTCCACGAGCACGCGCCCAGGAGCTATTCCATGCTCGCAGACGACGAGGTGCTCCTGGAAGGCGCCTACACCTTCGGTGCGTTCCGACGACTCGGCCTGATGGCGGACGGGATGGCGCAGCTGCTCCGTTATGCCCGGGAGGAGGGGTTCCGCACCGCGACGACGTACGTGACGACGACCAATGTCGCGTCGCTCCGCGGCTGCGCAGCGTGCGGGTTCGAGCCCGATCACGTGCGCATCAGCGAGCGGCGCTTCGGGCGTGGCCGGAGCCGTCCCGCGGCACTGAGCGGGGAGGATCGCTCGGCCTGGTCGAAGGCCGTCCGAAGGTGACGTCGAGCGGTACGCCGGCGTTGGCGGCCGCTGACGAGCCCACAGAACCGGCGACGTCCGCCGGTGTGCTCGTCGGCGCGGCGAGCGCGCTGCCGGCACTCGTCACCTTCTCGCTCTGCCTCGCCCTCGCGTCCAGGCAGGGCGGCATCGAGCCGACCGCGTGGCTGCCGGCTGCGCTCTTGCAGCTCGCCGTGCTCGTCGCGCTTGCGGTGGCGGGTCGCCGTGTCGTCGTCACCCGCGGCACGCTTCTCGCGCTCGGGGCCCTCGCAGGCCTGACGGCGTGGACGTACCTCTCGATCCTGTGGGCCGACGTTCGCGGACCGGCATGGGACGGAGCGAACCTGACCGCGTTCTACCTCCTGGCGTTCGCGGCCCTCGCGCTCTGGCCGGTCCGTCCGCGTGCGGCAGCCGCAGTGCTGACGATGTTCGCCACCGGCCTGGTCGTGCTGGCGGCGGTCGTGCTCCGGGAGGGATCGGTCGCGAACGATCCGGCCGCGTCGGTGTTGTACGCCCAGCGGCTCGCCGAGCCGCTGGGCTACCCGAACGCGACCGCCGTCGTATTCGGCATGGGCGCCTGGGGAATGCTCGCGCTCTCGCTGCAGTCCTGGCTCGGTCGCTGGTGGCGGGCGCTCACGGTCGGCCTGGCCGTCGCGCTCGCCCAGGTCGACTTCCTCGCCCAGAGCCGGGGCGCAATCTATACGGCACCCGTCGTCCTGATCGTGTACTTCTTGCTCGCCCGCCGGCGCGTGCGCGCCGCCGTTCCGGTGCTGATCCTCGCGCTCGTCTCGGCACCAGCCGTGCCCAGGCTGCTCGATGTCTACAACAGCGACGGCGCCGCCGAGCAACGGGACGCGTTCGCGGGCGCGGCAGTGGCGATCGCTGCGTCCGGTGTCGTCGCGGCAATCGCAGCAGGCCTGCTCCTGCCCTGGCTCGACAGGCTGCCGGACCTTGCGGCGAACAGGCGCTTCCAGCTTCGGGTTGCCGGCCTCGGCGCGGGACTCGTCGTCGCCGTGCTCGCGCTCGCCCTGGCGTCGCCGGTGGCGCGCGCGGATCGAGCGTGGGAGCAGTTCAAGGCCGGGGCCGAGGAGCCCGTCGGCAGCTCGCGTCTCGGGGGACTCGGCAGCGGCCGCTACGACATGTGGCGAGTCGGGCTGAGCGAGTTCCAACGGCAGCCCGTGCACGGCATCGGCGCGGACAACTTCGCCGTGCCCTACCTGCAGGACCGCCGTAGCGGCGAGCAGCCCGAGTACCCGCACTCTCTGATCGTGAAGACGCTCGCTCAGCTCGGCGTCGTCGGCGCGCTCCTGCTCGCCGCGTTCCTCGCGTTCGGGCTCCGGCCGGGCTTCGGAGCGGACACACCGGCGCGCGGCGTGGGCGCGGCCGCGACCGTCCCGTTCGTCGCCTGGCTTCTCCATGCGACGGTCGACTGGCTCTGGGAGATACCCGCGGCCGGCCTGACGGCGTTCGCGTTGATCGGGCTCGCGGCCGGCGTCGGCGGCGGGACGATCGGAGCGGCCGCGGTCGGCCGTCGCCGCTACCGCCCCGCAGTGGCCCTCGGAGCCGGCGCGTTCCTGACCCTGGCGCTGGCGGCCACCCTGATCTTCCCCTGGCTCTCGGCAAAGTACGAGGCCCGCGCGGCCGACTCGTGGGTCACGCAACCTGCGGTCGCCGACGCGGCGCTGGAGCGGGCGGCACAGCTCAACCCGCTTTCGGACAGCCCGTTCCTCGTGCGCGGTGCGATCGCGTCGCGCCGGCGCGAGTTTCCTCTGATGCGAGCGAGCTTCGAGCGCGCGCTCGAGCGCCACCCGCTGAACTGGTATGCCCATCTCGAGCTGGCGATCGCCCTGTCTCAGACCTCAGATTCCGCCGCTGCTCTGGAGCACGCAGATCGCGCGGTGGCGCTGAATCCCCGGGAGCCGATCGTTCGCCGGGTACAGGGCGCCTTAGCCTCGGGAAAGCGGGTCAATCCTGCGTCGGTCGACGCGCTGTTCCTGGAGCAGCTCGCGACACTTAACGCTCCTTGACGCAAGGATTAGCTCTTAAAAAAAAGGGTATACCTATCCCTAGCACTTGCAAAAGTGCTCGATTCGATCAGAGTGAGAATCGGAACGGGCGTAGAATGCGGACGAAGCTGGCCGGCGAGGGCGGTTTCTGGGGGAGGCAAGGCGAATGAAGAGGGTTGCAACTTTGTTCGTGGTCGTCGGGCTCTTGGTGGCACCTACGGGACTTGCCGCCGATGGCACGATCACGAAGGGATACGGCGGCAGTGGCGTCAAGGTTCAGGCGGTTCTCCAGACGGAGAACGCGCCCGCAGCGACAGCGGTAGTCGGCTCGGCGTCGACGCTTCCGTTCACTGGCGTCGATCTCGCGTTGTTCTCAGTCGCAGGGATGGCTCTGATCGGCATGGGCTTCGGCTTGCGCCGGGTCTCCCAGCGCGACGACGTCTAGGGAACTCGCTCCACCTGTAAGCAGCGCTCCCCTGGCACCTCGGGTGCTAGCGGGAGCCTGCTCTCGTGGCGACGGTGCGCAGCGTTCGTAGCGCGATGAACGTGTCCAGGAGCAGGCTGCGGTGGCGGAGATACCAGAGGTCGAACGAGAGCTTGGTCTCCGCGCCCAGCTCGTCCGCGGCATAGTCGGAGCGGATCTGGGCCCAGCCGGTGATGCCCGGCTTGAGCAGGTCGCGGTGTTTCCAGAAGGGAACCTCCTGTTGGAGTTGCGCCAGGAATTCCGGCCGCTCGGGTCGCGGGCCGACGATCGACATCTCTCCGCGCAGGACGTTCCACAGTTGCGGGAGCTCGTCGATTCGGAGCTTTCGCAGCAGTCTTCCTCCGGGGATGACGCGGTCGTCGTTCTCGGCTGCCCACCTCGCTTCGCCCGGGCGTTCAGCGCCGTGATACATCGAGCGAAACTTGCAGATCTCGAACGGCTTCCCATGCTCGCCGAGGCGCTTCTGGAGGAAGAAGAGCGGCCCTTCCGTGCGCTTGACGAGAACGACGATCGGCAGGTAAAGCGGCAGCGTCACGACGATCCCGACCGAGGCGACCACGAGGTCGAAGAGTCGTTTTGCGAGGCGGTTGTACGGCTGGTTGTAGAGGTGGAGCGTGCTCATGAACCAGGCAGGGGTGATCATTCGGATCGGCAGCCGGCCGAACGCGACCTCGTAGAACTCCGGCAGCCCGACGACGTTGAACTGCTGCCGGGCGACCGAGAGGAGCCGTTCGAAGACCTCCGGGCGTCCGCGCTCGACCGCCACGACGACGAGCTCCGGCTCGACGTCGGCGATCAGGTCGTGAATCTCCGCGAGCGGCCGAACCTGGACACCCGGGAGCTCGACGTCACCGATCGGTTTGTCCGTTGCGATCGCGGTGACGCGGAAGCGCCGGGTCGCGTCGGGTGTGCCGAGGTCGGTGACGAGGCCCTTGAGCCAGTCGCCGCTGCCGATCACCAGCAGGCGTACCGGGGAGTTCGCCGCACGGCGCGCGAAGAAGTCCCACAGCAGCACGAGTACGAGGCCGAAGCCGCCGATGATCGCCACAGCCCCGGGATCCAGGCGGAGGGTGGGAATCCAGAACGCGGCCGCCGACAGGGCGACGACGCCCCAGATCGTGCCGAGAGCCGGAATCGCAAGCGTGCCGAAGCTCGCCGGCAGTGCTTTCGCCCTCGTGGTCGAACGCTCGATGAACGGGACGAAGATCCCGGTGACGACTGCGGCGCGGGCCGCCGCGCCGATGACGTCGGAGCCGGAGCGGAGCGTCGCGTACGAGACGAGCCAGATCAGCAGCGCGCGCCCGAGCGACCGGCGCAGCTCGATCCCGACCCGTGCCTGCCGCCTGTTGCGGCTCCACGAGGCCTCGATCCCCTCGCGTGCGCGTCGGCCGTGGGCCGGCTCGCCGTGGGGGAGCGCCTGCCGCGACCGAGCCGGTTCAGAGACGTCGCTCATCGGGCCATCGGTCGGCACGTCGTTCAACTGCCTTGAGCCCAGCGGCTCAGCAGGCGCCTTGCTCTCCGGGCTGCCTCGGGCCGAGGAGGGATCGGAGCGCCTGCAAGCACGGCCGCCGGCGCGGTCGTCGTCAGCCATTCGCCGAGCTCGCCGCCGATTGCTCGGGCGGCCGCCGAGAGGCCCGACTCGCGCAGCTCCGGAGAGTGGGCATCGCTCGAGACCATGTGCGCGAGCTTCAATTGGAGCAGCAGCCTGGCGCGCTGCGCGGCCACTCGCC
>JANPKC010000268.1:0-3604 GCA_031425855.1 Actinomycetes bacterium
TCGACGCCGTCGAGCCAGCGGCGCGCGAGCTCGGCACGTGGGAGCTCGTCGAGACGCTGCGCGAGCCTGTCGAGGCCCTCCGCCAGCTCGACGTCGGCCGGCGGGAGGGCCTCGCGGCGGTCGCCGCCGACGTCGTGAGACGCTCGCAGGCATGAGGAGCCTCCGCGCCGTTCTCTATCCGCTCCGGCTCGTCGCCGCGAGGCTTGGGAGGCGAAGTGCGCCGGTCGTCCTCGTCGTGCTCGGGATCGCGGCCGGTGCGGCGGTCGTGCTGGGTGGTCGCGCGGGCGCGCTCGTCGCGCAGGATCGCGCGGTGGCGCAGGCGGTCGAGCGGATCCCGGAGGGGCAGCGGTCGGTTCGCGCCGTCTGGTTCGGCGTCCCGGCGCAGAGCGAGGAGCCACAGCCGGCTCTCGACCGCCGCGCCCGACGGGCGCTGTCGCGGACGGACGCCGGCCCGGCGACGGCGCTCGTCCTCTTCCGCGAGAGCACGCTCGGCGGGACGTTCGCCGGTCTCGGCGGCGTCGACGGGCTCGGCCGCTGGGTGGAGCTGCGCTCCGGGCGGCTGCCGAGCGCCTGCACTCCTGCGCGCTGCGAGGTGCTGAGGCTGCGCGGGCAGGGCAGGCTGCCGAGCCTCGAAGGCGTCGACCTCGTCGAGGTCGGCCGGGCGGTGCTGGCGGGCCGGGTGCTTTTCGGAGACTTCCTCGCGCCCACCGACAACGCACTCGCCGACGCCGAGGTGAGCCCGGCCGTCGCGCGCGCGGCCGGCTATCACCGGCCGCCGCCGCCGCCGCTCTTCCTCGCGGAGGGCGTCGGCACCCTGGCCGGCGCGCCTGCGCTGGAGCGCGTCTACCGCAGCTACGCGTGGGTGACGCCGCTCGCCGCCGGCCGGCCGCGGCTGTGGGAGGTGGACGACCTCGCCGCCGCGGGCACGGAAGCCCGCTCGGAGCTCCAGGGCGCCACGTCCAGCTTCGACCTCGTCGCGCCGGTCGAGGAGCTGCGCGAGGCGCAGGCGACGAGCCGCGCGGCCGGCCGCCGGCTCGGCATCGTCGGCGGCGAGGCCGCGGCGCTCCTCTTCGCCTTCGCGCTGCTCGCGGCGATGACGCTCCGGCCGGACATCCTCGCCGCCCGCCGACGGCTCGCCTGGTACGGCGCCCGCGGCTGGCAGCTCGCGCTCAATACCGTCGCCGAGTCGGCCGTTCTCGCGCTGGCCGGGACCGGGATTGGGATGGGCGTCGCGCTGGTCGGCGGAGCCGTCGTGGCCGCGCGCGCCGGGACGCCGGTCGGCGAGGCGCTCGCCCGCAGCGTCGTCTCCGGCGAGGGGCTTGCGCTCGCTCTCGCCGTGGCGGCAGCCGCCACGGCCGTGCTCGTCGGCGCCGTTGCGGCGCGGCCCGCGCGGGCGCGGTTCGGGCTGCTCGACGCGGCCGCGGTGGCGGCGGCGGCGCTCGTCGCGCTCGAGCTGGCGCGCGGCGACGGGGACGGAGACCTGACGCTGCTCCTGCCCGCGCTCGTCACGTTCGCGGCGGCGGTGGTCGTGGCGCGGCTGCTGCGGCCGGCCCTCCGGCTCCTCGAACGTGCCGCCCGGGGCCGCTCGCTCGGCCTCCGGATCGCCTCGCTCTCGCTCGCCCGCAATCCCGGCTACGCGGTCGCGGCGACGGCGTTCCTCGTCGTCAGCTTCGGGCTCGCGCTCTTCGCCGAGAGCTACCGATCGACTCTCGCGCGCGGCGAGCGCGACCAGGCCGCGCACCGCGTCCCGCTCGACTACGTCGTCCGCGAGGATCTGCGACGGCTGATCCCGGTCCAGGACGCCGCCGGCTTCCAGCGTTTCCGGCAGCTCGGCGGCGTCGAGACCCTGCCGGTGCTGCGCCTCACCGGCGGCGTCGGCCGGCTCGAAGGGGAGAGCGGGATCACGCTCCTCGGCCTCGACCCGGCCGCGCTCGTCCACCTGAACGGCTGGCGCGACGACGAGGCGCCCTCGTCGCGAACGGAGCTGGCGGCGCAACTCGACGCGCCTGCGGCCCGCAACGGCCCCCGGATCGGCCGCACGCTCCGCGCGCGGGTCCAGGGAGGACAGGTGCGGCTCTTCGCCGAGATCGAAGGGCGTTCGGGCCGCTTCTCGCGCGTCGCTCTCGGCGACCCGCTGCCGCCGGAGGCGCGCGGCGGCAGGCTCGCCGGGATCGCGATCGAGCCGGACACCCGCCTGCAGGAGCGCGGCGCCGATGCGGGGCAGGCGCTGGCCGGCTCGGTCACGATCGAGCTGCCCGACCTTCCCGGCGGCATCGCCGACTGGGTCGGCGTCGGCGGCGCCAGGATCGACGGCTCGACCGTCCGCTACACGCTCTCGAACGCCGTCACGACCCGCATCCGTCCTCGCCAGCCGGCCGCGCCGCTGCCGGTGCTCGCGACGCCGCGTCTCGCCGCCGCCGCGGACGACCGCGGCCTGCTCCCGCTCCAGATCGCAGGCGAGCGGCTCACCGTTCGCATCGTCGAGACCGTGCGGCGGTTCCCGGGCGTCGACGGGCAGGCGGTGGTCGGCGACGGCGACGCGCTGGCGGCGGCGGTCGACCTCGAGCGGCCCGGGGCCGGTCGCGTCAACGAGGTCTGGCTGCGGCTCCGCGACCGTGATGCCGCCCACTCCGTCGACGCCGCGCTCGCGTCGAAGCCCTTCGACGTCCTCGACATCCAGTCTCGCCACGCACTCGAGGCCGACGCTCGCCGCGACCCGATCGCGCACGGGACGCTGCTCGCGCTCGCCGTCGCCGCGGCCGTCGCGCTCGGGCTCGCCCTCGCCGGGATCCTGCTGACGGTGCTCGGCGACCTGCGCGACGAGAGCGGCGAGCTGCTCGACCTCGAAGCGCAGGGCGCGTCGCCGTCGCTGCTGCGGCGGGTCGTCCGCTTGCGCGCGCTCACCGTCGCTGCGGCGGGGCTCGTCGGCGGCGCGCTCGCCGGGATCGCCCTCGCAGCCGTCGTCACCGATCTCGTCGGCCTCACGGCCCGGGCGACCTCGGCGGAGCCGCCACTGGTGCTCGACGTGGACGGTGCCGTTGTCGGAGCTGCGGTGGCGGCCTACGTCGTCGCGGCGGTCGGACTGATCTTTGTCGCGACGAGGCGCGCGTTCTCCGCTCCCGCGCCGCCGCGGGCGGAGGTGCTCGAATGAGCGCCGCCGTCCAGCTCGACGACGTCTTCCGCGTCTACCCGTCTCCGGAGGGCGGCGTTGCGGCGCTGCAGGGGATCAGCCTGGCGGTCGAGGAAGGAGAGCTTTGCGTCGTCCTCGGGCCGAGCGGGTCGGGCAAGTCGACGCTGCTGCGGATCGTCGCGGGTTTCGACCGTGCGTCGGCGGGATCGGTGCGCGTCGCCGGTGTCGACGTCGGCTCGCTCCGGGGCGGTGGGGCGGCGCGCTTCCGCTCGCGCGCGATCGGCTACGCCGACCAGCACTACTGGCGCGCGCTCGCGGGCGAGTTGACCGCCCGCGAGCTCGTCGGCGTTCAGCTCGGGCTCGCGGGAGAGCCGGCTGACCGGCGACGCGCCCGCGCCGACGAGCTCCTCGAGCGCGTCGGGCTCGGCGGCCGCCGTGACGCGCATCCGCGCGAGCTCTCGGGCGGCGAGCAGC
>JANPKC010000269.1:0-3066 GCA_031425855.1 Actinomycetes bacterium
GGCGGCTAGAGCAAGAGCCGCAGCGAAGCGCACGCGGCGAGTCTAGCCATGCCTTGTCGAGCTAGCAGCCGTCCGACCAGCTGAGGAAGCGACCAAGGGCCGCACCCCACGAGGCGAAGAGGACCGACGCCGTGAGCGCAACGAACAGTAGGCGAGTCTTCATGTGCCTCCTCCTTTCTTAGAACCGAAGGTCCTGAAGGGCTTCGGCGGCATTCCGGTACAGCCGAGCTGCTTCAACGTCCTCGCCGCGCCGCGCGGCGAGATCTCCCAAGGCCACCCACGCACCAGCGCGGTGGCTGATCGACGAGAGCTGCTCGAAGGTCGCGTCGGCGGCGCGGAACGACTGCTCCGCGTCGTCGAGGCGATCCCGCTCGAGCAGTGACCGGCCGAGCACGATCTGTGCCTGACCGATCTCGTCGAGGAAGTCTTCGCGGCCCTCGAGCAGCCGCAGCGCCTCGCGCGCGTGCTCCTCCGCCGCTTCCCACTCGCCCAGGCGCAGGTGCACCGTGGCGAGGCCGTTCACGGCCTGGCCGGCGTCCGCCTGCGAGTCGGCCTCGACCGCGACCGCGAACGAGGCCTTGAGCTGCTCGATCGCCTCGTGCGGCTTCCCGAGCAGGAGGCTGAGGCCGCCGAGGTTGTTCAGCAGCCGGCCGACCGTGCGCTCGTCGTCGAGCTCCTGGAAGAGGCTCTTCGCCTTCTCGGCGTAGTTGCGGGCGAGCACCCAGTGACCGGTGCGCTCGGCGACCAGCGAGGCCTGGAAGTGGGCGGCCGCCATCTTGCGGCGGTCGTCGACGCCCTCGGCGAGCTCGAGCGCGCGCTCGGCGTCCTCGCGCGCGGCCTCGAAGTCGCGCTGCCGCCGGTGGCAGCGGGAGCGCCAGTGATAGATGTCCGACCGGAGGCCGTCACACGGAAGGTCGGAGCGCTCGGCGAGCGTCAGTGCCTCGTCGAGCAACGCGACCGCCGACGACGTGCTCGCGCGCATGTAGCGCGCAACGCCGAGCCGGAAGACGATGTCGGCGCGATCGACGTCGGAGAAGACGGAGCCCTCGGCGAGCGCGCGAGCGGTGTTCAACAGCTCGGTCGCCGTCCGGACGTCGCCCTCCTGCAGCCGCGCCCAGGCCTCGCCCGAGCGGGTGCGCACGTCGAGCTCGATCGAGTTCGTGGCCGCAACCGCGGCGCGAACGTCCTCGTACGCGTCGACCGCCTCCTTGTAGCGATACGACTTCGAGAGCGCCTCGGCGCGCGCGAGCAGGGCCTCGACCCGGCTGCGCTCGTCCGTGGAGACGCCGCTCGAGAGAAATGCGGGATCGACGTTGAGGCGCTGCGCGAGCCACTCGACCGTCTCGGCGGTCGGACGCGTCTTGCCCCGCTCGATCTGGCTGACGTACTCCTTCGAGAAGCGGTCGCCGGCGAGCTCCGTCTGCGTCAGCCCAGCGGCGACGCGGAGGAGGCGGAGCCGGTCGCCCAGGCGCCCACCCGACGGGGAGGCGGTTGAAGCGGAGCGGTGGGCGGCGGTGATCTCGGTCATGGGGACGGCGTACCTCGGTTCACGTGGGCGCCCGGACTGGGGGGAAGCACCCGGTTGACAGAGTGAAGCGACAAGTGGAGTGGCGCGCGTACCCCTTTGCGGGGATTTTTCGAGGGTCGGGCGTTGCCGGATGCACGGTGAAGTGAATCTACCGCAAATCACTTGACCGAGCTACTTGACTTTTTCGGACAGTGCTCGTACAGTGCGGCCAACTTGCACCGGCCGACGCCAGGCTCGAGTGCAAGGGCGCGCCACCAACAAGGCGACCGCCGCAACCGCAGGGCCGTGATCGAGCCGCAGGGTCACGTTTCTCGGAGTGTCGCCCAGTGGCAGCTTGCCTCACCGAAACGTCCCCGGAGCCGCAGCCGGGGACGTTTCTTTGCCCTGGCCTGGCCGGCCCTCCGGCGTCGGGCGGGCCGGCGAGCCACCAAGCACCGTTGCTCTGAGAAGATTGCGTGTGCCGATGGTGCTTGCCGATCGCTCTCGAGAGTTCTCCTGGACGCCCACGCCCGAGCAGCTCGAGGCGGCGAACGTCACCCGCCTCGCGCGCGCGCTGGGCTGCGACGGCTACGCGGCGCTGCATCGCGTCTCGGTGGATGAGCCCGATCGCTTCTGGCGCGCCGTCGCCGCCGACCTGGAGCTGGCGCTCGCGCGCCCGTGGGACCGCGTCCTCGACGACTCGCGGGGGATCGAGTGGACGACCTGGTTCGAGGGCGCCCGGCTGAACATCGCGCACGCCTGCCTGCACGCCTGGGCGGAGCGCACCCCGGACGCGGTCGCCGCGGTCTTCCGCGCCGAGGACGGGACACGCGACGAATTGACGTTCGCGCAGATGTCGCGGCAGGCGACCGGGCTGGCGGAGGCGCTCGTCGCCCTCGGCATCGGTGCGGGCGACCGCGTCGCCATCTACATGCCGATGGCCCCGGACGCGGCCGTCGCCTCGCACGCCTGCGCCCACATCGGCGCGGTCCAGGTGCCGATCTTCTCCGGCTTCGCGGCGCCCGCGGTGGTGCAGCGGCTGCAGGACTCGGGCGCGAGAGCGGTGATCACGGCCGACTACTCGCTCCGGCGCGGCACGCAGGTGGCGATGCGGGAGACGATCGAGGAAGCGCTCCGCGAATGCCCGGACGTCGAGCACGTCGTCGAGTGGTCGCGCGCGAACCGGAGCTGGAACGTCGAGCTCGGCGAGGGCGAGCTGGCGCCGCTCGAGGTCGAGGCGGAGCATCCGTACCTGCTGGCCTACACCTCGGGGACGACCGGCCGGCCGAAGGGCGCGCTCCACGTCCACGGCGGCTTCCTGCTCTCGATCGCGCGAGAGGCGGCCTACCAGGCGGACATCCGCGCCGGCGACCGCGTTCTCTTCGCCACCGACATGGGTTGGATCATGGGGCCCGGGACGGTGGTCGGCGCAGGCGCGCTGGGCGCGGCCGTCGTCTACATGGAGGGCGCGCCCGACCGGCCGGACGACCGACTCTGGAGGCTCGTCGAGGAGGAGCGCGTGACCATGCTCGGCGTCTCCCCGACACTCGTGCGCGCGC
>JANPKC010000270.1:0-3056 GCA_031425855.1 Actinomycetes bacterium
CACTGCGACCGGCCGGGACACGATCACGGCCACCGTGGGGACGCTCTCCGACACGGCGACCAAGGACTGGGTTCGGATCACCGACACGACGAAGCCGTCGTGCGCGTTGACCGGCCAGGGCACCGACACGTCGGGCAAGAAGTACATCGAGGTCACCGCCAGGGACACGGGCAGCGGCCTCGCCTCGATCGTGGTCACGAAGACCACGAACGCGATCACAGTCGTCCCCGCCTTCACGCCCGGCACGACCGGTCCTGTCATCGTTCGGGGGACCAAGATCGTCCAGAGCACGAGCTCGGTGATCGAGCTGCGCGTGACCGATGTCGCCGGCAACGTGACGGTGTGCGACCCGGTCGTCACCGTGCTCCTGCGGGAGAACGGCGAGTCCACGCAGACGCACACCGGCATCCCGCAGGCGGAGAGCAAGATCACCGTCACGAACGACACTCCGGGCGTCATGCACATGGACTTCACCGTCAACGGCGTCAAGTTCCGCCTCCGCGGCATGCGGGACGGCGGCAGCTACTCGCTGAACGTCGCGTCGGCGATGAAGCCCGGTGATGTCAACACGATCCGGATCGACTCGAAGGGCAAGCCGGGAGGCAGCGCCCTCGTCGTCATCGCGGACTGAATCGGAGCACGCCCTGGTGGGGGCCGCGGCCGGCGGCTCCCACCAGGACGCTCAGCGTCGCGCCCGGACCGCGATCCGGTCGCCGGCCTTGACCTTCCAGCGGCGGAACGAGCCGGCGTTCACCTCGAGCGCGGCGCGGTAGGAGACGTTCGGCTCGTAGATCCGGCACGGATCGGCGCGGCAGGGCTGCATCGTCAGGATCCGGAGGATCTTGCCGCGGGCGTCGTAGAAGGCGATGTCGAGCGGGATCAGCGTGTTCTTCATCCAGAAGCCGCCGCGGACGGCGCTCGGGTACGCGAACACCATCCCGGCCTTCGCAGGCAGGGAGCGGCGGTACATGAGGCCGCGCTGGCGCTCCGACCGCGTCCGCGCGATCTCGACCTGGACGGCGACAGGGGCGCCTGCCCGCGGCGAGAGGGTGGCGGTGCCGCGGTCGAGTCCCGTCGCGGCGGCGGCGGTTCCCGTGACGACGGCGATCAGGACGGCGAGCAGGGCGATGCGCACGGCGTCAAGTGTTGCAGCGAATTGCCTGTACGGAGCTGCCGGTCTGGAGTACCCTGGACGGACAACCGAGCTGCGGCGAGAGGGAGGTGCGATGCCCACCGAGCCCGTGCACGCCGCAGTCTCGAACGGAAACGGCCACGCGTCGTTCTCCGAGCTGGTTCGCGCGCACTACGCGCTCGACGTGAACGAGGCGGAGGACCCCGAGGCGGCCGAGCGCCGGTTCCGCGCGCTCCTCGCGTCGTTCGAGTCCGGCGCAGGCGAGATCGTGGACGCCTACTGGTGCCGCAAGGAGGCCTCGGCGGTCGCGCTGACCTGGCGCGAGCGGTGGGAGCGGAGAGGACTGTTGTCGCGCCGCCGGCTCGACTACCGGCTGCACCGCGTCTCCGACTGGGTCACGACCGAGACCCACGAGCTCGCCGACCTGCTCCACGACTGCGACATCCTCGCGATCAAGGCCGCAGCCGGGTTGGAGCGGATTCCGCGCGCGGTCGTGATGCAGTGGCTGCTGCTCGTGGAGTCGCACCTGCTGGGCTTCATCGAGCGGCATCGCGACACGCGGCCGACGCCGGAGGCGGTGGCGCACTTCGCGCGGCAGGAGCGCGCCGAGCTGCGGCGGATCGAGGACTACTACTTCCGCGCGGGCGAGAAGCGCGCCCGGCTGCGCTACGTCGAGGGCATGTTCGGGATCGGGCTCATCCTCGTCCTCCTCGCCGCGCTCGCCACGGCGGGAGTCCTCGAGCTCTTCGGCGTGCTCGACCTCGGCGATGCGCGCGTGCGCGAGTTCTACGTCTGCACGGCCGGCGGCGCGGTCGGCGCTCTCGTCAGCGTGCTGATGCGGATGAGCGGCCGCGGCTCGTTCGTGATCGACCACGAGCTCGGCCGCTGGGAGGTGGTCGCCGTCGGCGCCTACCGGCCGATCGTGGGCGCCGTCTCGGGGATCGTCGTCTACTTCCTCGTCCAGACGACCATCCTCCCGCTCGACGACACGGCGCGGACGTTCCCGTTCTACGTCGTCGCCTCGTTCCTCGCCGGCTTCAGCGAGCGCTGGACGCGGATGGTGCTCGACGGGGCGATGCGGACGATCGGCGATGCGCCGGAGCCTGCCCCGGCGCGTGACGAGGCGGCCGAGCAGCCCACGGCCGAGGGCACTAGCGAGCCCCCCGCCGAAGCACCCGCCGGTCGCCCAGCCGACGCGTGACGCCGTCCGCGTCGAGCCGCTCGAGCAGCAGCTGCGCGTCGCGGCGGCCGCAGCCGGCGAGATCGCGGAAGCGGGCGAGCGTGACATCGCCCGCTTCCTCGCACTCCGTCGTCACGAGCGAGCGCGCCCGCTCGTAGGCGGCGGCAGAGACGGCCCAGCCGTCGCCGAGGCGGACGAGCATCCCCTCGCGCTCGAGGAAGCGGGCCAGCTCGGCGTCGTCGGCTTTCGCGGCGCCCGGCTCCGCGGCGGTGAGGGCCGCGGCGAGCGCCTCCGCCTCGGCGGCGCGGGCTCCGAGCGCCCCTGTCGCGCCCGGGCGGTAGAGCTTCGAGCCGCGGCGCTCGAAGGGGAGGCGCGCGAGGACGTCCCTCGCCCACGGCTCGGTCGGGGCAGCCGCGCCGGGGTCGAGCGGGTCGGCCGTCTCGATCGCGTGCTCCAGCTCGGCTTCGAGCTCCGCGAGCCACTCCTCGGAGAAGCGCCACTCGCCGTCGGCGAGCACGGGGGCATGGATGCGCGTCTCGCCGCGGAGGGCCTGCTCGAAACGGCTCGGCTCAGCGTGACGGGCGGGCACGGGGTCGAGCACCGTGCCGCCGCCGACCGTCGTCGCGTCACGCAGCACGACGCGGTCGCCGCGCGCGGCCACGCGCGGCTCCCCTAGCCGCAGCTCGGCGACCCCGCCCGCCGCCAAGACTACGCCCGCCGGCACGGCGGCGGTGCCGTGGTGGA
>JANPKC010000271.1:0-4382 GCA_031425855.1 Actinomycetes bacterium
CTCACCTACAACACCGCGATCCAGACGGTGCCGGGAGTCCTCGTCGCGGGGCCGTTCGGCTTCGCGCGCAAGGAGTTCTTCGAGGTGGAGGACGAGGCCCGGGAGGCGCCACGCGTCGCGTTCTAGGGCCCGCGCTGCTGGCGGCGCTCGCGCTCGCGGGTGACGCGGCCGCGCAGTCCTACTCGCTGCCGGCGGCCGACGTCACGATCCAGGTCGAGCAGGACGGCAGCCTGATCGTCGACGAGCTGATCGCGTTCTCGTTCCTCGGCGACTTCAAGGGCGCGCGCCGGGAGATCCCGCTCCGCGACGGGGAGTCGGTCGACCTGGTCTTCGTCGCCGAAGGCGACCGGCAGTACGCGGACGGGGCGTGCGCCGAGAACGAGTGCATCGACGATCCATTCACCTTCGGCACGACGCGAACGGACGAGGGGATTCGGATCGTCTGGCACTACCGGGCGACGAACGAGGAGCGCCGGTTCCGCGTCCACTACCGGCTGCGAGGGCTCCCGACCGCGTACGACGACGTCGTCGACGTCAACCTGCGTGTCTGGGGCGAGGAGTGGGAAGAGAGTCTCGGCCAACTGACGGCGACCCTCGTCGCGCCGGGCGAGGTGCTCCAGTCCTGGGGCCATCCGGTCGCGGTGCGCGGCGACGTCACCCTCGACGGAACGCGAGTCAACCTCCGCGCCCTGCGAGTCCCCAGGGGCCAGTGGGTCGAGCTCCGCACGCTCGTCCCGCGGCGGTTCTTCACCTCCACCGCGGGGATGAAGGTGGAGAGCGGGCTCGGGCTGGAGGCGATCCGCGCCGAAGAGCGCGCTGGGGCTGCGGCCTACGAGCGCGACCAGCGGAAGATCGACGACGCGATCGCCAACCCGCTCCGGACGCTGGTGCTGCTGCTTGCGATCGCGCTCCTTCCCGCCCTGGCGGTGATCGCGTTCGTCTGGCTGCGCTGGGGCCGCGAGCGCGGGACGAGCTACGACCGCGAGTACGAGCAAGAGCCGCCGACGGCGACCCAGCCTGCGCTCGTGCCCGGGCTGCTCGCGCAGGGCGGCGCCGCCGGCTCGCTCGAGTTCACGGCGACGCTCTTCGACCTGATCCGCCGCGGCCGCTACCGGGCCGAGCAGGTGACGACCGAGCGAAAGATCTGGGGCGGGCTGAGGACGCAGCAGATCTCCGACCTCGAGCTCTCGCTCGGCGACGTCGAGGCTCCGGTCGAGGCATTCGAGGCTCCCGTCGGGCAGGTCGTCGACTCGATCCTCGCGGACGGCCCGGAGCGGCTCTCGCGCTTTCGCGACCGGATCGAGGAGGACCGCGAGGGGAACTCGGAGCGCTTCACGTCCTTCAAGTCGGCGGTCGGTGCGGAGGTGAAGGGTCGCCGCTGGTTCCAGAACATCGGCCTCGTAGTGCTGCTCGGCGGCGCAGCCGTCCTTGCGGTCGCAGGGGGCCTGATCCTGCTCGGCGGCCTCGGCTCCTACAACTCGATCGCGCCCACGTGGAGGAGCGTCGTCGCGATCGCGATCGGCATCTGCGGCCTGGTCGGCGCCGCGGTGCTCGCCGCTTCGGCGTTCAACCGGCGGCTCTGGCGCCGCCGCTCGCCCGAGGCGCAGGCCGAGGCGGAGCGCTGGGAGGCCTTTCGCCGCTACCTGACCGACTTCCCGCGCCTCGACATCGCTCCGGCGGCGTCGCTCGAGCTCTGGGAGCGCTACCTCGTCTACGGGATCGCGTTCGGGATCGCCGAGCGTGTGCTCCAGGGTGCGCAGCTGCACATGCCCGAGGCGCTCGCCCAGGCGAGCACGCTGTACTGGATCGGCCCGCACGGCGACCTCGCCTCGGGCCCGACCTCTCTTGGGATCGGCGATCTCGCCTCCGGCTTCGGATCCGCGCTCGCTCCTCCCTCGTCCGGCTCGGGCGGCTTCGGCGGCGGCTTCTCCGGTGGAGGAGGCGGTGGCGGGGGCGGTGGAGGCGGCGGCGCCTGGTGAAGGCTCTCGCCTGCGGCCTCCTCGCGGTCGCGATCGGCGGCGCCGGATGCGGCGGCAACGAGGCACCTGAGCCGAGCGCAGCGGCCGCGACGGCGGGCGGCTCGCCGTGCCGTCCCGGCGAGCACGCGCTCACGCTGGGAAACGGCCGTGATGCACGGATGCGCGTGACGCCCGACGGGGGCGCCGCCGGGCGCTCGTCGTCGTCCTCCACGGCGCCGGCGGCACGCCCGCAAGCGCGCTCGACGCCTTCCGCGGCGGCTGGGATGCGCCCGGCGTCGTCCTGATCGCGCCTGCCTCGAAGGGCCAGACGTGGAGCATCCTCCGCTCGGAGCAGGACCTCGACCTCGAGTCCGTCAACCTCGCGCTCGCCGAAGCGTACGAGCGCTGCACGATCGACCGTCGCCGGATCGCAGTCGGCGGCTTCTCGGACGGAGCCACCTACGCGCTGACGCTCGGCGTCTCGAACGGCGACCTCTTCCCCGCCGTGATCGCGTTCTCGCCCGGCGGGATCGTCGCGGGCGAACAGCGGGGCGTCCCGCGCTTCTTCGTCTCGCACGGCACGCTCGACGGCGTCCTCCCGATCGGTCGAGCCGGCGACGCCGTCGTCCGCAAGCTGCGCAAGGCCGGCTACCGCGTCACGTATCGCAGGTTCCGCGGCGGCCACGAGGTCTCGCCTGCGATCTCCGCCGCCGCCGTGCGCTGGTTCCTGTCGGGCGGCCCCTAGCGCCGCGCGTGCAGGGGGACAGTCCCGGGGACAGTCCCCGAACGTTTCCGTCACACGTTTGCGTCGAAAGTGCGGCGCGAGCGCTCGTAGAGCGCGATTGCGCCGGCGACCGCGACGTTCAGCGACTCGGCGGCGCCGGGGGTCGGGATCGTCGCGAGATAGTTGCTGTCAGCAACTATCTCCGCCGGCAACCCCTCGCGCTCGGCACCGAGCAGGAACGTCGTCGGGCCGCTGAGCTCGAGCTCGTGCAGCGGCCGCGCGCCGTGGGCGACGAGCGCGACCCGCTCGCCGGGTGCATCGGCGAAGGCCAGTAGCGGCACCCGGAAGACCGCGCCGGCCGAGGCGCGCAGGGCCTTCGAGCCGAGCGGGTCGGCGCAGCCTTCCGAGAGGGCGATCGCCGCGCCGAACGCGTCGGCCGTGCGCAGCAGGGTGCCGACGTTCCCGGGGTCCGTCACCCGCCAGAGCGCGAGCGTCGTCTTGCGCGGCTCCCGCGGCAGCGCGGCCGTGCGGTAGACCCCGACGACCCGGGCCGGGTGCGCCAGCGTCGAGACGGCGGCCAGCAGCTCCGGCTCGACGTTCTCGCCGGCGACGAGGAGCTCGATCGGCTCGATCCCCGCCGCCCTCGCCGCCTCGACGAGGTCTTCTCCCTCGACCGCGAAGAGCCCGAGCTCCTCGCGCTTGCGCTTCTGCGCGAGGAGCTTGCGGACGAGCTTCAGCGTCGGGTTCGACGCCGAGGTGATCAGGGCGCTACGCCGCCTTGTCGTCGGACTTGTCCGACGCGAGCGCGGCCTTCGCCTGCTCGACGACGGCGGTGAAGGCGGCCGGGTCGGCCACGGCGATGTCGGCCAGGACCTTGCGGTCGAGCTCGATCCCGGCCTTGTGCAGCCCGGAGATGAACTGGTTGTACGACATGCCGTTGGCGCGGGCGGCCGCGTTGATGCGGACGATCCAGAGCTGGCGGAACGTCCGCTTCTTGTTCTTGCGGTCGCGGTAGGCGTAGACGAGCGAGTGCTCGACCTGCTCCTTCGCGTAGCGGTAGCTGCGGCTCTTGAGGCCCCAGTACCCCTTCGCCTCGCCGAGGACCTTGCGGCGCTTCTTGCGTGCGTGGACGGATCGCTTGACTCTCGGCATCTACTTCAGCCCCAGCAGCTTCTTCAGGCGCGGCGTGTCCACCTCGGCGACCTCGTAGTCCTTGCCAAAGGCGCGCTTACGCTTGGCCGACTTGTGCTCCAGGTTGTGGCTCTGCATCGCGTGACGGCGCAGGATCTTTCCCGTCCCCGTCACCTTGAAGCGCTTCTTCGCTCCGCTCCCGCTCTTCATCTTTGGCATCTGTCTTCACTCCTGCGTTTTTCGTGGGGCCGAGCAGCATGACCATGTTGCGCCCGTCGAGCAGCGGCGGCGACTCGACCACCGCGAGCTCCTTGATCTCCTCTGCGAGGCGGAGAAGCAGGTCGCGGCCACGCTCGGGGTGCAGGTTCTCGCGCCCCCGGAACATGATCGTGACCTTGACCTTCGCGCGCTGGTGGAGAAAACGCAGGACATGGCCCTTCTTCGTCTCGTAGTCGTGAATACCGATCTTCGGCCGAAACTTGATCTCCTTGACGTTGATCTGGGTCTGGTGCTTCCGCGCGAGCTTCGCTTTCTGCTCCTGCTCGTAGCGGTACTTGCCGTAATCCATC
>JANPKC010000272.1:0-4863 GCA_031425855.1 Actinomycetes bacterium
AGCTCCAGCTCCAGCAGGAGCACGTGATCACGCTCGAGTCGCGGCCGCCGAACATCGAGGGTCAGGGCGAGATCCGCATCCGCGAGCTCGTCCGCAACGCCCTGCGCATGCGCCCCGACCGGATCATCGTCGGCGAGGTCCGCGGCGCCGAGACGCTCGACATGCTCCAGGCGATGAACACGGGCCACGAGGGCTCGCTGACCACGATCCACGCGAACAACCCTCGCGACGCGCTCTCGCGCCTCGAGTCGCTCGTGCTCACCGCCGGCGTCGACCTGCCGCTGCGGGCGATCCGCGAGCAGACCTCGAGCGCGTTCGACGTGCTCGTGCAGATCTCGCGCCTCGTCGACGGCTCCCGCCGGGTCACGCACATCACCGAGGTGCTCCGGATGGAGTCGGACGTGATCACGCTCCAGGACCTGTTCCTCGCCAAGGCTCCCGACGAGGAGAGCATCGCCTCGTCGCGCGGCTCGCGGCTGCTCCTGCCGCTCGCCTGCACGGGCCTGAAGCCGCACTTCCTCGAGAAGATGGCGGCGAACGGCGTCATCCTGCCGCCCACGTTCTTCCGCCACGAGGCACCGGGCGGCCGCCCGACCTTCAGCGCCGCGCCGTACGGAGGCGGACAGTGAGGCGGTTCCTCCTCCTCGCAGTCCTCTGCGCCGCCCTGCCGGGCGTCGCGGCCGCCGCGTCGCCGAAGATCGCGAGCCTCGACACGGCCGGCTACCCGACCGTCCGCGCGACGGTCGTGACCCCGAAGCCCGTCGGGTCGGCGCCGGCCCTGACCGAGAACGGCCGGCCTGTCGTGGGCTTCCGCGCGGTCAACCTCGGCCGCGAGAAGAGCGTCATGCTCCTGTTCGACCGCTCGCAGTCGATGATCGGCCAGGCGATCGCGGACGCGTCCGCGGCCGCCCGCCAGTTCGTCGGCTCGAAGCCGGCACGCGACCGGATCGCACTCGTCGCCGTCGGCAAGAAGGCCGTGCAGCTGACCGGCTTCTCGTCGAACCCGGCCGAGGCGGACGCCGCCCTGCGCACGATCGAGGTGGACAAGGTCGTCGGCACCGCGCTCTACGACGGGATCCTCGTCTCGACGCAGGCGCTTGCCGCCGACGTCAATCCCACGCGCGTCCTGATCCTGCTCACCGACGGGCAGGAGGTCTCCAGCGACGCCAGCCTCGAGCAGGCGATCGGCGCCGCCCGTGACGCGCACGTGGCGGTCTACGCGATCGGGATCGAGAGCCCGAGCTTCCGCCCGGGCCCGCTCCAGCGCCTCGCCGAGAAGACGGGCGGCCGCTACGTCGGCGCCCGCGGCACGAAGGACCTGAAGGGCATCTACGCCGCGCTCGCGGAGGAACTGCGCCGCACCTGGCAGCTCAGCTACGTCACCTCGGCGCGGCCCGGCGACCGGATCGAGATCGAGGCCGCAGGCGTCCGCGCCGAGTCGGTCGTGCCGGGCGCAAAGGTCGTCTCGAAGCCGCAGTCGTCGCTGCTGCCGGAGTCGTTCTTCAAGATCGGCCCCGCCGCCGTGGCGACCGTCGCAGGCTTCCTCGGCCTCGTCGCCGGCCTGTTCCTGATGCGCGCCCCGGTCGGCTCGCGCCTGCGCCGCCAGATCACCCCGCACCTGGGCGAGCAGGAGCGCAAGAGCTCCCGCGGGCCGGTGCAGGAGCGCTTCGCGACCGCCTCGAGCGTGATGAAGGCGACGGAGAAGGCGTTCGGGCACTTCCGCGCCTGGCACGCGCTCCACCGGCTGCTCGAGCGGGCCGACGTCCCGCTGCGGACGGTCGAGCTCGTCTACGCGGCGGTCGGCTCCGGCCTCGTCGCCGGCCTCGTCTTCGCGGCCGCCGGCATGGGCACGTTCGTCATCTTCGTCGGGATCTTCGTCGGCGGCTCGCTGCCGATCCTGATCGTCTGGCAGAAGGCCCGCCGCCGGCTCGCGGCCATCGACGAGCAGCTTCCGGACCTCCTGGTCACGCTCGCCGCCTCGCTGAAGGCCGGCCACAGCTTCCGCCAGGGGATCCAGGCCGTCGTCGACGAGGGCCAGCCGCCCGCGAGCAAGGAGTTCAAGCGCGTCCTCACGGAGACCCGTCTCGGCCGCCCGATGGACGACGCGCTCGCCGACATGGCCGCGCGCATCGGCTCGAAGAACGTCACCTTCGTCGTCACCGCCGTGACGATCCAGCGCCAGGTCGGCGGCAGCCTGGCCGGCATCTTCGACATGGTCGCCGACGCGGTCCGCAACCGGCAGCAGTTCGCCCGGAAGATCAAGTCGCTGACCGCAATGGGCCGCGCCTCGGCGTACGTCCTCGTCGGCGTCCCGTTCTTCATGCTGGGCACGATCACGCTGCTCAGCCCGGAGTACATGGACCCGCTCTACAACTCGTCCACCGGCAACAAGCTGCTGATCCTCGGCTGCGTGATGATCTCGATCGGGTCGCTCATGCTCCGCAAAATCGTCTCCTTCAAGGGCTGATCACACATGCAACTGTTCTCCGCACTCGCATTCCTCTTCCTCGCCGTCTCGGCGTACCTCGTCGGCGAGGTCGTGACCCAGCCCAGCCGGGAGCGCGCCCGCGCCGTCCGGCGGGCCGCCACCTACGGGCGCAACCGCGTCGCCGCGACCGGCCTCGAGCGCCTGCGCTTCAGCGAGCGGGTCCTCGTCCCGGCGACGGCACGGCTCGCCCAGTTCGCGCTCAGGCTCAACCCGCGCACGAGCCTGGACTCGATCTCGACGCGGCTGCTCGCGGCCGGGATGGGCCGGTCGGTCACCCCGACCGCGTTCCTCGCCATGAAGGGAGGCGGCGCGCTCACCGGCGGCATCCTCGGCTTCGTCCTCGGCACCGCGATCGCCGGCCCGTTCGCCGGCGTCATGTTCTCGTTCGGCCTCGGCGTCGGCGGCTTCATCATCCCCGGCTTCGTCGTCGGGATGCGCGGCCGCAAGCGCCGCGACGAGATCCGGGCGCAGCTTCCGGACGCGCTCGACCTGCTGGCCGTGTCGGTCGAGGCCGGCCTCGGGTTCGACGGCGCGGTCGCCAAGCTGACCGAGCACATGGAGGGCCCGCTCGCCGAGGAGTTCTCGCTGACGCTCGGCGAGATGCGGATCGGCGAGTCCCGCCACGATGCCCTCAAGAAGCTCGCCGAGCGCTCGGCCGCCCAGGAGGTCGCCAGCTTCTGCCGCGCGATCATCCAGGCCGACCAGCTCGGCATCTCGCTCGGCCGCCTGCTCCGCGTGCAGGCGACGGACGCGCGCCTCAAGCGCCAGGCCGCCGCCGAGGAGAAGGCGATGAAGTCGCCGATCAAGATGCTCTTCCCGACGGTGATCTTCATCTTCCCGTCGATGTTCATCGTCATCCTCGGTCCCGCGATGCTCAACCTGATGAAGCTCTTCTAATGGCGCCCGGCGAGCACGAGATCGAGCAGGGATTCGGCACGGGCCTCCGGGCCCAGCTGGAGGCCCGGCGCGAGACCGACGAGCCGGCCGCCGAGCCGGAGGCTCCCGACGCGCCGCCGCCGCCGGCCGCCGAGGCCGTCGAGGCGGCCGCGGCGGAGGCGCCGGACTTCGGCGAGGTCGACGCGCTCCGGAAGGAGCTCTACGAGGCGCTCGCCCGCGAGCAGGAAGTCCGGGCGGAGCTGGCCGACATCCAGGCGCGGCTCGAGCACGACCTCGTCGGCGCCCAGAGCCTCTCGCTCCGGTCGGCCGAGGTCGACACGCGGGCGGCGAAGCTCGCCGCCGGGCAGGCCGAGCTCGAGGAGCGGGAGCGGGAGCTCGGCCAGCGGGCCGAGGCGGCCGCGGCCGAGCAGCAGCGCCTGGCCGAGCTGAAGGCCGAGCTCGCCGCCGCCGAGACGCGGACGGCCGAGCGCGAGAAGCAGATCTCGATCAAGTTCCGTGAGCTGACGAGCGCCGACCGCGAGCGGGCCGAGGCGGCCTCCGAGCTCGCAAAGCAGGAGGCGGCGATCGCGCAGCGCGAGCGCGCGCTCGAGCGGGCGATCGCGGAGATGGAAGGCAAGTCCGCCGAGGGAACGGCTCGCGTCGACGCGCGCGAATCCGTCCTCGTCACGCGCGAGAACGTCCTCAAGGATCTGGAGTCGGAGCTGTCCGAGCGGGACAAGAGCATCGCCGAGCGGGAGCGCGAGCTGGTCAAGGCGCGCGCGACCGTGACCGCCCGCGAGGAGCATCTCGAGTCGCGCGAGGCGGAGCTGAAGGCGAAGACCGACCGGCTGACCGCGGATCTCGAACGGCTCGCCGAGGAGCGCTCCGGCAGCGGCGAGGTCGTGGCGGCGATGAGCGCGAAGCGCGCGGAGATCACCGCCAAGGAGAGCGAGCTCGCAGCCCGCGAGGCCGAGCTGAACCGGCGCGAGTCGCAGGTCCGCCGCGAGGAGGCCGACGGGCAGACCTCGGCGCACCTCGAGGAGGAGGCGCGCAGGCTCGACGACCTTCGCCGCGAGCTGGCCGCACGCGAGGCCGAGATCACGAGCTCGGAGACGCTCTTCGAGTCGCAGCGCGCACGCGTCGAGCGGCGCGAGAAGCGGCTCGGGCAGACCGAGGAGTCGATCTCCGACCGGCAGCGCGAGCTGGACGATCGCGAGGCCGAGATCGAGGCGCGCTGGGCCAGGCTCGAGGCCGACGCGGAGATCCGCGAGGCGAAGCTCGAGAACAGGGAGAAGACCGTCGGCGAGCTCGAGCTCCGTCTCGGCAAGAAGGAGAGCGACCTCGCCCAGTACGTCGGGCAGCTGCAGCAGCAGATGGATCAGCGCGAGACCGACTGGTGGTCGAAGCAACTCGGAAAGCCAATAGCCGCAGCCGCTGACTGAAGCTGTCAGCCGCGACGCGGCCCTCTTTCAGGGGTCTTCGCGCAGAGCGCAGGCTCG
>JANPKC010000273.1:0-15318 GCA_031425855.1 Actinomycetes bacterium
CGCCGCGAGTCTGCCGGGCGCCGCGGCCGGCTCGAGCTCTTCTGCCACCCCGACTATCTCGCGCGCGCCGCCGCGCGGCAGGGCCGCGCCGACGAGCTGATCGGTCTCGACGATGCCCTGGCGCAGCTGCCGGAGCAGCAGCGGCGCGCCGTGCTGCTGCGCGACTGGCGCGGGCTCTCCTACGAGGAGGTCGCGGCGCAGCTCGGCGTCAGCCTCGCCAACGCCGAGACGCTGATCTTTCGCGGCCGCCGCACGCTCGCCGGCCTGCTGCGTGAGGAGCCGGCCGCGACGCGGCGGCGCCTCGCCTCGCTCGGGAACATCGGCTCGCTGCTCACGTGGGTCAAGTCCGCGTTCACGGGCGTCTCGACGGCGGCAAAGGTCGCTGCGGTCGTCTCGGCCGTGGCGGTCTCGGGCACGGTGATCGCCGCAGGCACCGCCACGGCTCGGCCCGGCGACGGAGTGTCCGCGACGCCGCCGAGCTCGATCACGCCTTCGGGCGCCGCTCCCGGCACGCCGTCGGTCCGGCCGGCGGCTTCCGCAGCCACGCCGAACGCGTCTGCCCCCGCGTTCGGAACCGCCACTCCGGCCGCATCGGCACCTCGATCGCAACCGGCGACGACCTCTGCTGCACCTCCGACCGTGCCCTCCGAGGCGGCTCCGGCCGATGCGCCTCCGAGCGCCGAGCGGACGTCTCCCGTCGCGACTCCGACCGCGCAGCCGACCGTCGCCAACACCGTCCCGGCGCTGCCCCTGGCGACGCCGCTTCCGGACGTCGTCGGCTCGCTCCCGGTGCCGCAGCTACCGCCCGTCGTCGGAACCGTCGTCGACGCCGTTCCGCCCGTCACCGTCACGCCGCCTCCGGCCGTCCCTGTCGAGCCGGTCACGGACCAGCCGGTCGCGGTCGACGTGCGCTCCCTCCTGCCGTAGCCGGATCTGCCACCCTGTCGGCGTGAGCCGCGTCACCGTCGACCGAGCCACCGGCGCGCTGCGCATCGGCGGCGCCAAGGCGTTCCCGCTCGGCCTCTCGAACCCGCCGCCGCTCGGCGGCAAGGCGCCGAACGGCGTCGACGGCCTGAAGGAGGTCGCCGACGGGGGTGCGACGTTCATCCGCACGGGGCGCGGCGACTGGGGCCCCGGACGCCTGGAGGAGCAGCTCGCGGCCGAGCGCGCAGTCCTCGACGCGGCCGCCGCGCACGGCCTCCACTGCTGGCTCTACCTCGGCGAGCTCCCGGATCTGCCGCCGCGAAGCGCAGGCACCCAGGCGTCGACGCGCGAGCAGATGCTGACGCGGGTAGCGGCCTCGTTCAAGGATCACCCCGCACTCGGCGCCTACAAGGGCGTCGACGAGCCGCGCAACCCCTTCCGCGGCCAGAACTGGCTCCGCCCCGACGGCCTCGTGCGCGCCGCGAAGAGGCTGAAGGCGCTCGACCCGCAGCACCCGCTCGTGATCATCCAGGCGCCGCGGAGCACGGTCGCCCAACTCTCGCCCTACCGGCCCGCGTTCGACATCACCGGCGCCGACATCTTCCCGATCGCCTACCCGCCCGGCGAGCACTCCGACCTGCCGAACAAGGACATCAGCGTCGTCGGCGACGTGACCAAGAAGATGGTGCGCGCTGCGGGCGGGAAGCCCGTCTGGATGACGCTGCAAATCGCATGGAGCGGCACGGTCACCTCGGCGCGGAGGCCCAACGTCGTGGCCAGGTTCCCGACGCGGCACGAGCTCCGCTTCATGGCCTACCAGGCGATCGTCTGCGGCGCGCGCGGGCTGATGTTCTTCGGCGGCCACCTGACCCAGGTGCTGCGACCCGCCGACGCGGAGGCCGGCTGGAACTGGACGTTCTGGGAGCAGGCGCTGAGGCCGCTGCTGGAGGAGCTCTCCTCGACCGCGGTCGCTCCCGCGCTCGTCGCGGCGGACGCGAAGCCGCAGGTGAAGGCGAGCGCGAAGGACGTCGAGGTGCTCACGCGACGCGACGGCCGCTTCCTCTACGTGATCGCCGTCCGCCGGGGCGGAACGACGAGCCGCGTCGGCTTCACGGGCCTGCCGAAGAAGCTGAACGGGAAGCCGCTGACCGGCGGGCAGGTGCTGTTCGAGTACGCGCAGGAGCCGCCGCCGCCCCCGATCGGCGCCGGCCGCCAGGTGTTCCGGTCGGTGAGCGCCGCAGCCGGCGGCTTCCGCGACTGGCTCGGCCCGCACGACGCGCGCGTCTACCGCTTCTCGCTCTAGCGCTGCGGCGCTCTCGTCACGAAGGCGTTGCCGAGACGTTTCGGGGACTGTCCACGGCCACGCGGCGCTTACGCGTCGTCTCCGGCCTCCGGCTCGCGCGTCCGATCGAAGCGGACGGCGACCTCGTGCAGGTTCCTGCGCACGTCCGCAGGCGCGTCGGCCGTCGGCACCACGAACCCGGTCGCACGGCCGACCTTGCCGAAGGCGACGTTCAGCCGGATCTCTCCGTCGCGGACGGCGAGCCCGGGAAGGCCACCGCCGATCTCCTCGACGAAGCCGTCGATCAGCTGCGCCACCTCCCTCGCGGGCAGGAGTGGCGTCGTCGTCGTCGTCTTCAGCTGCGCCTCGGCGAGCTTGAGCCGCTCGGTCAGACGGCTGCCCTCCGACTCGACCTTCGCCAGCGATCTCGTCAGCCGCTTCGTCTCGGCCGCGCCCTCGCGCACTTCCTGCTTCGCCGCGTCGAGCTGCTCGCGGAGCTTCGTCGCCGCGCCGCGCAGCCTGTCCGCGTCGGACGAGATCTCGTCCAGCCGCGCCGCCAGCCGGCCGTTCTCCGTCAACAGCGCCTCCAGCCGCTGCTCGGCCTGGCCCGTCCTCGCGTCCGCCGCCCGCGCCTCCCGCTCGGCGAGCGTCGCCCGCCCGCGCAGCTCTCGCCGCTCGGCCGTGAAGGAGCGCCGCTCGTCCTGGGCCTTCTCGAGCCGTTCCTCGAGCGCTCGAAGGCGGCGGAGATCCTGGGCGCTGATCTCGGGCACGCCTAGCGCCTCTCGTCCTGCACGAGCACCTCGCGCACGAGCCGCTGTTCCGGGTCGGTGGCGGTGACGACCCAGCGCCGCCCGGGGACGTAGACCGCCTCGTACCGGAGCCCACCGAGGATCGTGTCGAGCGCGACGACGTCGTCCCGCTTTCGCACCTCGTCGATCACGTCCTTCGGCGTCCGCGTCGGCCGCTCCGAAGGAGCGACGAGCGAGTCGCCCGCGACGGCCACATACTGGATCCGGAGCGTGGAGAGCAGGCCGGGGGTGATTGCGCCCGAGCGCATGTCCTTGGTCGAGATCGTCTCGAGCACGACCACCCCGTCTGCCCGCCGCTGCACGGCGGCCTTCACCTCGAGCTCCGCCTCCGCGATGGCGACCGCGGGCGGCAGGTCGACGACGTCGCCCGCGAGCGCGCCCTGCGCGTCGGAAAGCGACTTGCCCGCAGCCTCGAGAAAGCCGCCGAGGTCGGCTGCGTCCGCCATCGCCTACGTCTCCGCCGCGTTCGTCGTCCGCACCGGCTCGAGGCGGAGCGGCATCGGCACCGGGACGAGCGTCGCGGTCAGCTTCGAGTGGGCGGTCACGTCGCGGTTCAGCTTCCGCTCCACCCGCACGTCGGCGGTGCCGGCGAAGAGCCCGTAGCTCCGCTTCCCGTCCTCCCGTACCTGCTCGCTCTCGACGATCTTGACGTCCATGACGACCTCCACCGTCGATTGGCTGAACTGGTAGAAGGTCGGCGTCAGTCCGAGGCTGAGCAGCGAAACCTGCCGTGGCGCTCCCTGCTGGAACGTGACGTTGCCGTCCGCGTCGATCGTCTCGGTCACGCTCGGGACGACGGAGACGGTCGTCTCTGCGAGCTCCTCGACGAGCGCGGCGGAGGCGCGGTCGAGGCTCGTCTGTGCGTCGGCGATCCCCTCCGCCAGCATCCGGACGAGGTCGCCGAAGCTGACGGAGGGACTCTCGCGGACGGGCACCTCCGGCGCGACGATCGGGTCGCGGAACGCCTTCAGCGGCCGGAGGGGCACGAGCGGCGCGGTCGGGATCAGCGCCATCTACGGAACCGGCGGCGGCGCGGGCGGCCGCAGGTCGACGACGGTGATCTCCGGGAAGATCCGCGGCGGCGGGGGCACCGGCACCATCTTCGTGAACAGCCGGCTCGTCCCCCGGACTTCCTTCTGGAACTTCCGGTTGTGCGAGACGTCGACGCGGACCGACGAGCTCCACATCGCGAAGCCGACCTTGGCCTTGAACCCGACCTTGATGTTCGTCTCGGAGGAGGTGGTGGTCTTGATGTCCATCGTGACCTCGATCGAGGCCTCGGCGAACTGGTAGAAGGCCGGGTTGAGGCCGACCTGGATCAGCGACATCTCCACCGCGGGTGCGGCGACGAAGGAGACCGTGCCGTCGGCGGCGATCGTCTGCGTGAACGAGGGGATGACGTCGATCTTCGTGTCGGCGAGCAGTGCCGCCGTCTCGACCGAGTTCTCGTCCAGCGCGCGCTGCGCCTCCGCGATCCCGAGTGCCAGCTTCGTGACCATGTCGGGCAGCGGGACGTCGAGGAGCTCTTGCCCTACGCTTGCCATTCGTTCCCTCCCTCGCCGCAGAGTCGTGGTTTGAGTGGTTCTCTCCTACGGCGGGGCCGTGTCCAGCCCCACGAGCTGCGCGAAGCGGCCGAAGCGCTCGGCGTCGATCGAGATCGGGCCCGCGAGCGCGATCTCCGGGTGCCGGCTGAGCGGCGAGTACGACTCGAGCGGCGCGATTGCGAGCACCCGCCGCGGGTCGGGCAGGCGCGTCACGACCTGGCCTCCTACGGCGCGCACGGCGAGGTCGGGCGCACCCGTCCAGCCGATAACGAAGAAGAGCGACTGGCCCTCCGTGAGGACGGCCACGTTCGCGCCGAACGCCCGCGACGTCGCGGAAGCCCCGACGGGCAACGTGCTGCCGCAGTAACGATCCTCTCGAGGCACGGACACGCTGCTCCTCTCGTTACCACGGCGACCATCTCGCACAGCCCCGCCGCGTGTCAAGCTCAGTTCGTGCAGCGCTGCGCCTGGGTGCCGCCGGACGATCCCCTCTACGTCGCCTACCACGACGATGAGTGGGGCGTCCCTGTCCGCGACGACCGCGCGCTCTTCGAGCTGCTGAACCTGGAGGGCGCGCAGGCGGGGCTCTCCTGGTCGACGATCCTGCGCAAGCGCGAGGGCTACCGGCGCGCCTTCGCCGGCTGGGATGTCGAGGAGATCGCGCGCTTCGGCGAACGCGACGTCGAGCGGCTGCTCGGCGACGCGGGCATCGTCCGCCACCGCGGCAAGGTCGAGTCCGTGATCGGGAACGCGCGCGCGACGCTGGCGCTGGACGTGCCGCTGAGCGAGTTGCTCTGGTCTTTCGTCGGCGGCGACCCTGTGGTGAACACGTGGCGCACGGTCGCCGAGATCCCGGCCCAGACGGAGGAGTCGAAGGCGATGAGCAAGGAGCTGAAGCGGCGCGGCTTCCGCTTCACCGGGCCGACGACCTGCTACGGCTTCATGCAGTCGGCGGGCCTGGTCGACGACCACACGGTCGACTGCTTCAGGAGGTCGTGACCGCGTGCCCCTCCGCCGCGAAGGGTGCCGGGGCGAGCAATTCGATCGTCTCCGAATGCGCCGCCGCCTCGAGGAGTCTCGCGATGTCCGGTGGGCGCGACATGTCGGCTTCGGAGCTCGACGGCTCGCTCGCCCCGCGATAGAAGGCCTCACCCGTCCCGGGAGTCTGCAGGCAGAGCAGGCGCGCCGTCTCCGACACGACCATGAACGCGTGCGCGACTCCCCGGGGAGCGACGAACACCCCGCCCTCGGAGATCCGATGCTCGGCGCCCTGCACGTGCACGAGGATCTCACCCTCGAGCACGTAGATGGTCTCGTCCTCGTTCGGATGCAGGTGCATCGGCGTCGTCTTCCCGCGGACGACGCTGTCCTCGAACAGCGTGAAGGCACTGTCCGTCTCGGCGGCGCTCGCCTTCATGGTGAACACGCCACCCCCTGCGAACCAGAGACGCTCGCCCTCCCCGTCCTGTCGAATCACGACCT
Source organism: Actinomycetes bacterium (assembly GCA_031425855.1). GTDB lineage: Bacteria > Actinomycetota > Thermoleophilia > Gaiellales > Gaiellaceae > Gaiellasilicea. The sequence continues at coordinate 6,042 of JANPKC010000273.1, forward strand.
CGGCACCCGACATCTCGACCACCCTCTCTCGTAAAGATCGCCTGGCGGAACAGTCACGTGAACCTTCCTAAGTGATACTATAGTCCCATAATGGACATGTCAATCCCATATGAGTCGGGCGGCCGTGTCCGGCAGAAGGCCCGGACAAGGTCGTCCCTTCTGCGGGCGGCACGGGAGCTCCTGGGCGAAGGGGTCAACCCCACCGTTGAGCAAGTGGCGGACCGGGCCGAGATCTCGCGTACGACCGCGTACCGTTACTTCCCCAACCAGCGCAAGCTGCTCGCCGCGACATATCCCGAGTTGGAGGCCAGCTCGCTGCTCGGGGTTGAGCCCCCCTCGGATCCCGTCGCCAGGCTGGAAGTCGCAGCCGAGGAGTTCACCCGGCACGTTCTGACACACGAGCCCGCGCTCCGCGCGCAGCTGCGCCTCGCGCTGGATCCGGCCCACGATCCTGCCTCGCTGCCGTTTCGACAGGGCCGGGGCATCATCTGGATCGAGGAGGCCCTGAGCCCGCTGCGAGACACACTAGGCGCGGGCGAACTTCGCACGCTGGCGCTCTCGATCCGTGCCACGCTCGGGATCGAGGCCCTCGTCTGGCTGACCGACGTCGCCGGTCTCGATCGCGAGCAGGCGGTGGAGTTGATGCGGGCCTCGGCCCGGACGCTGCTCCGAGCTGCGCTCGCCGACGCGGCCGGCTGACTCAGGCGGTCGGAGCGCGGACGAACGGAAGCAGGTCGTCCAGGGTCAGGGCGGCAGGCGAGGGCAGCCGGTCGTCGAGGCAGATCGCCTCCGCGAGCGCCTTCTCCTCCGCCTTCGCGAGCCAGGTCTCGTAGGCCGCGACCCGCGCGAAGCGGTTCAGCGACGACGCGATCGCGGCCCGGGCCTCGGGAAGCGGCACCGTGCCGAGATAGACGGTGTCGCCGAGCGGGACGACGCGGATCTGGCCGTGGAGCGTGCGCACGCGGCCGGCGCGGGAGAGCCCGAAGATCCGCGACGGCGCGAACGTCTCGATCGCGAGCCCGCGCGCCCTCCCGCCGAGCCAGTCGACCGGCCGCGGCGTCTCGACGAGCCGGGCCCGCAAGCCTGCGTACGTTGTGTGGAACTCCGCGATCTCGGCGCCCGACGGCCGAGGTGCGCGGAAGCGCGCGCGCACGGCGTCGCGGCGAAGCTCGTCCAGCAGCAGCGCCCGGGCGGCGACGCGGGTCAGCTGGATCCGCCGAAGCGCCGCCAGATACGCACGCACGCTGCCGTTGAAGTGGTCGTCGACGAAGGCGAGCTCGGCGGCGAGCACTGCCCGCGCGTCGAGCTCGACCTCCTCCTGCAGCACGAGCCGCTCGAGGACGACGCTGGCGGCGATGTCGCGGTCTCCGATCGCGCGCGCGAGCGGGTCGACCGCGGCGCGCCGGATCTCCCCAGCCGGCAGCGCACAGACCACGCCCGCCCCGAGCTGCTCGAGCTGGCCCACGGTCAGCGACGCGTCCATCGCCGGGCCCGCGGCCCCGGGCCCGCTGCAGAGGCTCTGGTCGCGCACCCAGAGGTAGACGCAGACCGCCTCGCCCTTGTCCGGGTCGATCCCGGCCTGGCTGAAGGTCGCCCAGCCCCACGACCAGATCGAGTGCGTCCGCAGCTCCTTCGTCACGCGCCTCGCCGCGAGCGCCTGCAGCTTCACGATCTCGAGCCACTTCGCGCGCGGCTGCAGGTTCTCGCGGCCGCCCGTCCCGGGCGCGGACTGGAACTGGAGCTCGAGCGCGACGCGGCTCGCGGGAATCCCGATCTCGGTGAACCGGCGCACGAGCGCCCGCATGCCGCTCCGCATCGTCCGGCTCGCCCGCACCGGCCCGAGCGCGTGCAGCTGCGGCACGTTCGGCGAGGTGAAGAAGACCTGCCGGATCAGGAGCGCCGACGCGGCGAGGTCGCGCCACCACTGCGCCGCCTCGCCGCCGGTGTAGGGCGGGTTCGCGATCGTCACCGCCGGAAACGCCCCGCGCTCCTTCAGCCGCCGGACGAGCGCGAGCGTGTTCGCCCGGTACTGCGCTGTCGTCGCCGTCCAGGGCGTCGGCGTCTGGGCGCCGAAGAGCTCGTTCAGGGCGATCCACGGCGTCTGGCAGCCGCTGACGGAGACGGCGAAGTCGAACAGCCGGTCGGCGCGGGACTGGATCAGCGCCGGGTCGGCCGGCACCGTCGGCGTACCGACCCGATTGTTGAAGTTGAGGTCGAAGAAGACCGTCGCAGCGCCGTTCCTGCGCGCCTCCGCCGGCTTCACGGTGCCGGACGTGAACGCGAGCGTCAGCCCCGGCTTCTGCGGCAGCGGCGCGTCGTGGCCCGCGAAGTCGACCCAGAGCGGATTCGAGTCGGGGATCCCGCACTCGCGGGCGAGCGCGCTCCCGGGAGCGAGCAGCGCGAGCAGGGCGACGAGAACGACGGCGCGGCGCACGCCCTAGTTGTAGCCGCGGCAGCTGCGGATTGCGGCAACGCTTGAAGCAGGGCCGAAGCGGACACAACGAGCGGATGAGCAGCGGGTCGATCGCAGCCAAGGGCCGGCGGGCCGGGCAGAGCCCGTGGGTGGAGCGGCTGGGCCGGGTCGGCCTCGTCGCGAAGGGCGTGCTCTACGCCGTGATCGGGATCCTGGCCGTGAAGGTCGCGCTCGGCGGACGCGAGCAGAGCCCCGACAAGGACGGCGCACTGAACACGATCGCGGAGCAGCCGTTCGGCCGCGGCCTGCTGATCGTCCTTGCGCTCGGGCTCGCCGCGTACGCGCTCTGGCGTCTCGCGCAGGGCTTCCTCGACCGCGACAACGAGGGCGACGGGCCGAAGGGCCTCGTGAAGCGCGGCGGCGCCGTGGCAAAAGCCGCCTGGTACGGGCTGCTCGCGGGGCTGACGGTCGACCGGATCGTCAGCAGCGGCGGCGGCAGCTCGAGCGAGCAGAAGACGACCGCAGGCGTCTTCGACCTCCCGCTCGGCCGCTACCTCGTCTACACCGCAGGGCTCGCCTTCCTCGCAGCCGCGGGGTTCAACGGCTACCGCGCCGTCACCTGCAAGTTCAACAAGAAGCTCAAGACCGGCGAGATGGGCGACGCCGAGGAGAAGGCAGCGACTGGTGTGGGCATCCTCGGGCACCTCGCCCGGATGGTCGTGTTCAGCCTCATCGGCGCGTTCCTGATCGAGGCGGCGTGGACGTTCGACTCGAAGGAGGCGCGCGGGCTCGACGGAGCGCTGCTCGAGCTCTCGCAGGAGCCGTACGGAGGGCTCCTGCTCGGAGCTGTCGCGATCGGCCTGCTCGCGTACGCGCTCTACTGTTTCGTGCAGGCCCGTTACCGGCGGATCTAGACGCTAGATTGGCCTGATGGCGACGACCGCCGACGGGCGCACGATCCCCTTCGACTGGTACTCCGACCCGGCCGTGCTGCGGCTCGAGCGGGAGCGGATCTTCGGGCGCACCTGGCAGTACGCCGGCCGCGCCGACCAGGTCGCGGAACCGGGTGCGTTCTTCACCTGCGACCTGGGCGGCGTCCCGATCCTCGTCGTCCGCGACGGGGACAGTCCCGGGGACAGTCCCCCGGGCCGCCTGCGGGCGTTCCTGAACGTCTGCCGCCACCGCGGCTCGCTCGTCTGCGAGGGCGAGGGGAAGCGCGCGTCGCTCCAGTGCCCCTACCACGCCTGGACGTACGGGCTCGACGGCTCGCTGCGCGCCGCGCCGCGCTCGGACCGCGTCCCCGGCTTCGACAGAGAGAGCCTCGGCCTCGTGCCCGTCCAGGTCGACTCGTGGGGGCCGTTCGTCTTCGTCAACCCCGACGGGGAGGCCGAGCCGCTCGCGGAGACGCTCGGCGAGCTGCCCGCGCTCGTCGACGCGTCCGGAGTCGACCTCGCCTCGCTCCGCTTCCTGAAGCGGGCGGCCGGGCCGGAGTACGCCGCGAACTGGAAGGTCTGCAGCGAGAACTTCCTCGAGTGCTACCACTGCCAGGTCGCGCACCCAGGCTTCTCGAAGGTCGTGGACGTCTCGGTCGACGCCTACGTGCTCGACGAGAGCGCGACCTTCTCGACGCAGTACGGGCCCGTTCGCGAGACGTGGAAGGGCGACTTCGACCCGCGCGGGCCGATCGAGCGCGGCCAGTTCCACTTCCTCTGGCCGAACCTGACCCTGAACATCATGCCCGGCCATCCGAACCTCTCGATCGGCCCGATCGTGCCGACGGGGCCGGAGACGACGACGCGCTTCCTCGACTACTTCGTCGGCCCCGAGGTCGACGACGCGTGGATCCGGGAGATGCTCGAGTTCGACGGCCAGGTCGGCGCCGAGGACCGCGTCCTCGTCGAGCGGGTGCAGAAGGGGCTTCGCGGCGCAGGAGGGGAGCACGGCGTCGAGCACGGCCGGCTGATGGGCGACTCCGAGCGCCTGATCGCCCACTTCCAGGGCCTCCTGCTCGACGCGCTCGCCTGACGGCTCTGCGCCGACCGATGCGCACGCAGCCGGCTAGGCCGCTTTCACCGCCTTGACGATCGCGCCGTGCATGCCGTCGGCGACCTCGTGCGTGAACTCGACGTTGACGCTAGAGAAGCCCGCCGCCTCGAGGCCGGCCTCGTACTCGCCCTTCGCGAGCGCGCCGGCGATGCAGCCGACGTAGCTGCCGCGCTCGGCCCGCTCGCCGGTCGAGAGCCGGTCCTCGGCGACGACGTCGCTGATCCCGATCCGGCCGCCCGGCCGCAGCACGCGGGCGATCTCAGCCAGCACCGCCGCCTTGTCCGTCGAGAGGTTGACCACGCAGTTCGAGATGACGACGTCGACCGAGCCCGCCGGCAGCGGGATCTGCTCGATGACGCCCTTGAGGAAGACCGCGTTGCGGACGCCCGCCTCCTGCGCGTTCGCGCGCGCGAGCGCGAGCATCTCGTCGGTCATGTCGAGCCCGAACGCGAGTCCCGACTCGCCGACGCGGCGCGCCGAGAGGATGACGTCGATCCCGCCGCCGGAGCCCAGGTCGAGCACCGTCTCGCCCTCGTGCAGGTCGGCGACCGCGATCGGGTTCCCGCAGCCCAGCGACGCGAGCACCGCTGCCTGCGGCAGCTCGCCGCGCAGCTCGGCGCCGTAGAGCGCCTCCCCGAACGACTCGCTCTCGCCGTCGCAGGCGACGTTGCCGCAGCAGCCGCCAGTGTCCGTGCAGCCGCAGCCGCCGCTGTCGGCGGCCCTCGCGGCTTCCGCGTAGCGGCGTCGCACCTCTTCGCGCAGATCGTCCGCGGTCGTCGACATCAGCAGCACACTCCCTTCAGGTCGGCGACTGCCGCGAGCTTCTCGACGGCGTCGCGCTTCAACGAGAAGAACGCCCACTTGCCCCGCTGCTCGCGCTCGAGCAGACCGGCGTCGACGAGCTTCTTCAGATGGTGGGACACGGTCGGCTGCGCCAGCCCGACGGGCTCGTACAGGTCGCACGCGCACATCTCTCCGCCGCATCGCGCGATCAGGTTCACGATCCGCACGCGCGCCGGGTCGGCGAGCGCCTTGAACAGCTCCGCCGTCGCGATTGCCTCCTCGTCGGAGACCGTCGGGGCAGCGAGCGGAGCGCAGCAGCTGATCGGTTCGGCGACAGACATATCGACGCCCGTCAATATAACGACGGGCGTCGATATGTGTCAAATCCGGTCTCGCTAGGGCGTGTTGTTCGCCTTCAGCGCCTGCAGGTACTGGTAGCGCGCCTTCTTCAGTTGCCGGTCGGTGAGGGCGATGAAGCCGGAGCGCTTCGCGATCGCCTTCTCGTTGTTGAAGATGTAGCCGACGTAGCCGGCGACGACCGGCCGCTTGAAGGACGTCCGCTTCGCGTAGATGAAGAGCGGCCGCGAGAGCGGGCGGTAGCGGTTCGACTGGACGCTGGCGACGCTCGGCGCGACGCAGCCGGCCCCCTTGCCCTGGTCGATCGCGACCACCTTCAGCTTGTCCTTGTTCTCCTCGTAGTAGGAGAAGCCGAAGTACCCCATCGCGCCGCGCTCGCCCTCGACGCCCTGGACGACGACGTTGTCGTCCTCGGTCGCGAGGTAGTCGGAGCGGCTCGACTTGGCCTTGCCCATGATCGCCTCGGTGAAGTAGTCGAACGTGCCCGAGTCGGTGCCCGCGCCGAAGAGCTTGAGCTGCACGTTCGGGAAGCCGTCGCGGATCTGGCTCCAGTTGTTCACCTTCGAGCCCGGCTCCCACACCTTCTTCAGCTCGGCGACTGTGAGGCAGTTGACCCAGGTGGCCTGCCGGTTGACGACGACCGAGAGCCCGTCGTTCGCGACCGTGAACGCGACCCACTTGACGCCCGCGTCGCGGCACTTGATCGCCTCCGAGCTCCTCATCGGGCGGGACGCGTTCGAGAGGTCGATCTCGTTGCGGCAGAAGCGCTCGAAGCCGCCGCCCGTGCCGGAGATGCCGACCGTCACGCGGGCCTTCGGGTTCTTCTTCTGGAAGCCTTCCGCAGCCGCGATCGCATACGGGCCGACAGTGCTGGAGCCGTCCGCGGCGATCGTCCCGCTGAGTGCGGACACGCCGGCTGTGGCGGCCGCGGTGAGCACGACGGCCGCCAAGGCCGCGAGTGCGAGTGCCTTCTTCATGTGTCTCCCCTGAGTTGCTTTCAACGTCGGCCCGAGTGTCGAAGCCAGAGAGGCCGCGGTGGGCTGAAAGAGGGTGAAGGAGTCGTGGCGGAGTGGTGAACGAGCTATCCGGCCCCTTCGGCCGCCAGCGGGTCGGGCTCGGGCCTCACCCGGGCCGCCCCGCGCGCGTGGCGGGTCAGCTCCGCTGCGGCGGCGACGAACGGATCGCGGTCGAGGCGGTACTCGCGTGTGAAATCGACCGCGCCGTTCAGCTCGAGCACGGTGTGGCCCCCCGCTCCGTCCGGCAGCAGGTCGACGCCGAGCAGATCGGCGTCGCACGCCGCCGCGGCACGCACCGCGAGGTCCAGAGCCGCCGGCGACGGCTCGACCCGGACGCGGGTGCCCCCGAGCGCGATGTTCGTCCGCCATTCCCCGGGAGCGGCAACGCGTGCGATCGCGCCGACCGCGACTCCACCCGCGACGACGACGCGCAGGTCCGATCCCGCCGGCGGGACGAGCTCCTGGAGGAGCGCGCCGTGCCGCTGGAACCAGAGCCGGTGCTCGAGCGAGCGGAGGTGGCGGCGGAAGGCGATCTCGTCGTCGCAGCGCTCGACGTCCCGGCCCCAGCTGCCGAACCGCGGCTTCACGACGAGCGGCCCCTCCCAGTCGGGCACGGGGCCGCCGGGATGCAGGATTCGGGTCTTCGGGTGCGGGAGCCCCGCCCGCAGCAGCACCCTGGCCGTCAGCAGCTTGTCGTGCGCCGCGAGCAGCGCGCCCGCGCGGTTGAGCACGCGCACTCCGCGCGCCGACAACGACCCGAGCGCCCAGAGGCCGTCCTCGACCCCGTCGAGCCCGTCAACCACGTCGAGGCGGCCGAGCGCGACCGCACCCGGCTGCAGCATCGAGGCCGCCTGCTCGGGCGAGAGGACCCGGACGTCCACGCCTCGCGGCGCCGCCGCAGCGAGTGCGACGTTCGTGGGGGTGCGGCGCTGGGCGACGAGCGCGAGCAGCATGGCTTCTCTATCGCAGAGAAGCCGCCGTCCGTGGGCTACCGAGAGGTGAAGATGCGGTGCGGTTCTGGTGCGCGGCTACGGATGGCTGGCATCGGTGAACTCGCGGAACTCGCCCGTGACGAGGTACGCGGTCTGCTCGCCGATGTCGACGGCGTGGTCGCCGATCCGCTCCAGGCAGCGCGAGACGAGGATCATCCGCAAGCCCCACTCCCGCGTCTCGAGGTCGTGACCGATCTCGAGCAGGCGGTTGACGACGCGGCGGTTCGCACGGTCGATCAGCTCGTCCAACTCGAGGAGCGACTCGGCCGCGACGCGGTCGCGCTGCTCCAGCGAGCGGAGCGCGACGCGGATCATCTGCTCGGCGCGCTCGCCCATCTCCTTGAAGCCCTCGAGCAGCGTGTCGTCGGGCGGCAGGCCCTTCGTCAGCCGCGTCAGCTTCGCGATCGTGACGCAGAGGTCGCCCATCCGCTCGAGGTGGAGGTTGTCCTTCAGCAGCGCGAGCACGAGCCGGAGGTCGCTCGCGACCGGCGTCTGCCGGGCCAGGAGCAGCTCGATCCCCTGTTCGACGGCGAAGTACTGCGCATCGACGTCGTCGTCGAACGCGATCACCTCGTCGGCGAGCTCGACGTCCTGCGTGCAGACGGCCTCGACGGCGCCGCGGAGCGAGCGGAGCACGAGCTCCCCCTCGGTGCGAAGCGCCAGCTCGAGCTCGTCGAGCTCCTCCTGGAACGAGATCCTCAACCGAAGCGCCCCGTCACGTAGTCCTCGGTCCGCTGGTCGGCGGGCGTCGTGAAGATCTTCGACGTCTTGTCGTACTCGACGAGCACGCCGGTGCGCTTGCCCGTCTCCTCGTCGACCTCGACCGAGAAGAAGGCCGTCATGTCCGCGACCCTGGCCGCCTGCTGCATGTTGTGGGTCACGATCACGATCGTGTACTCGCGCTTGAGCTCGTGCATCAGGTCCTCGATCCGCGTCGTCGAGATCGGGTCGAGCGCCGACGCGGGCTCGTCCATCAGGATCACGTCCGGCTCGACCGCGAGGCAGCGGGCGATGCAGAGCCGCTGCTGCTGGCCGCCGGAGAGGCCGAGCGCGCTCTCCTTGAGCCGGTCCTTGACCTCGTCCCAGAGGGCGGCCTGGTGCAGCGCCCGCTCGACGCGCTCGTCGAGGTCGCCCTTGAGGCCGAGCACGCGCGGCCCGAAGGCGACGTTGTCGTAGATCGACTTCGGGAACGGGTTCGGCTTCTGGAAGACCATCCCGATCCGGCGCCGCACCTCGACCGGGTCGACGTCGTCCGCGTACAGATCCTTGCCGTGGTAGAGGACGTCGCCCTCTACCTTCGCGCCCGGAACGAGGTCGTTCATCCGGTCGAAGCAGCGGATCAGCGTGCTCTTGCCGCAGCCCGACGGGCCGATGAAGGCGGTGACGGCGTTGCGGTAGACGCTCAGGTTGACGTCCCGGATCGCCAGGTTGCCGCCGTAGGAGACGGAGAGGTCGTTGACCTGGAAGACGGCGTCCCGGTTGGTGACTTCGTCGTCGCCGTGCTCCTTCGCGATCTGGCCCAGGCTCATCGGCTCGATCGTAGATGCTCGTTCCATCATCGTGGTCACCAGGTTCTCCGGTAGCGGTTGCGGATGTAGATCGCGAACGCGTTCAGCGTGAGCAGGATCGCGAGCAGGACGATGATCGAGGCGGCCGCCAGCAGTTTGAAC
>JANPKC010000274.1:0-14571 GCA_031425855.1 Actinomycetes bacterium
CCCGAACCTGAAGATGAACCCGCCGCTGCGCGCCGACGAGGACCGGCAGGCGCTGATCGGCGCGCTCCGCGACGGCACGATCGCCTGCGTCGCGACCGACCACGCGCCACACTCGCGGGAGGAGAAGGAGACGCCGTTCGAGGAGGCGCCCTTCGGCGTCACCGGCCTCGAGACCTCCTTCGCCGCGCTCTACACCCACCTCGTCCAGACCGGGCTCGTCCCGCTCGAGACGCTGCTCGAGCGCATGTCCGGCGGCCCGGCGCGCGCGCTCGGCCTGCCCGAGCCGAGGATCGAGGTCGGCGCGCGCGCGAACCTCGTCCTGCTCGACCTCGAGACGGAATGGACCGTGACGGAGAGCAGCTTCCGCTCCCGCTCCGCGAACTCCTGGCTGCTGGGGAAGCAGCTCCGCGGCGCCGTGCTGAAGACGGTGGCAGACGGACGGGTCGTGCACGGATGAGCGCGTTTCTGGCACTCGAGGACGGAACGGTCTTCCACGGCGAGTCGGTCGGAGCCGCGGGCGCCGCGTTCGGCGAGGCCGTCTTCACGACGGCGATGACCGGCTACCAGGAGACCGTCACCGACCCGAGCTTCGCGGAGCAGCTCGTCTGCTTCACGGCGCCGATGGTCGGCAACTACGGCGTCGCCGGGGGCCGAGCCGAGTCGCCGGGAGCGCATGCGAAAGCGGTGCTGATGCGTGAGGCGCGCGGGCCGGAGTGGACGGCGTGGCTGGCGGAGAACGGAATCGTCGCGCTGACCGGGATCGACACGCGGTCGCTCGTGCTCCGGCTGCGCGAGGGCGGCGCGATGCGAGCGGTCGCGACCGCCGGCGCGCTCGACGAGGCCGAGGCGCTCGATGCCGTTCGCGCGCGCCCCTCGATGCAGGGAGCTGCGCTCGTCGCGCAGGTGTCGACGCCGGAGTCGTACGTCTACTGCGACGCGGGCTCGGTCAAGGTCGCGGTCATCGATTACGGCTGTAAGCGCTCGATCCTGCGTCGCCTCGCGGGCGCCGGGGCCCACGTGACGGTCTATCCGCACGGCACGCCCGCCGAGGAGCTGCTCGCCTACGACGCCGTCCTGCTCTCGAATGGGCCCGGCGACCCCGAGCCGCTCGTCGACGAGGTGCAGGTGGTGCGCGAGCTGCTCGGCCGCCTGCCCGTGCTCGGGATCTGCCTCGGCCACCAGCTGCTCGGTCTCGCGACCGGCCACGACACCTTCAAGCTCCCGTTCGGCCACCGGGGGGCGAACCATCCGGTGCTCGAGCGGAAGAGCGGCCGCGTGCTCGTCACGAGCCAGAACCACGGCTTCGCGGTCGCGCCCTCCGACGAGGCCGAGGCAACACATGTCTCGCTCTACGACGGAACCGTCGAGGGCTTCGACTTCCCGGAGCTGCGCGCCCGCTCGGTCCAGTTCCACCCGGAGGCCGGGCCGGGGCCGCACGATGCCTGGCCGATCCTCGAGCAGTGGGTGGAGCAGGTTCGAGTCGAGGAGGTGCGGGATGCCGCGTAGGCAGGACATCCGCTCGATCTGCCTGATCGGCTCGGGGCCGATCGTGATCGGACAGGCGTGCGAGTTCGACTACGCGGGCTGCCAGGCGCTGAAGGTCCTGCGCGAGGAGGGCTTCCGCACGATCGTCGTCAACTCGAACCCGGCGACGATCATGACCGACCCCGGCTTCGCCGACGCGACCTATCTCGAGCCGCTCGACCTCGAGGGCGTCGCCGACGTGCTCGGCCGCGAGCGGCCCGACGCGCTGCTGCCGACGCTCGGCGGCCAGACCGCGCTCAACCTCGCGATCGAGCTCTCCGATGCAGGGATCCTCAAGGACCTCGGCGTCGAGCTGCTCGGCGCGCCCGTGGACGTGATCCGCCGCGCCGAGGACCGCGAGCTCTTCCGCGAGGCCGTGCAGAGCTGCGGTCTCACCGTCCCGAGCTCGCGGATCGTCACGAGCGTCGACGACCTCGGCGGCATCACCGTGCCCGCCGTCGTGCGGCCGGCCTTCACGCTCGGCGGGCACGGAGGCGGCTTCGTCTCCACCTCCGCGGAGCTGCGCGCCCAGGTCGAGCGCGGTCTGCGCGAGAGCCCGATCGGCCAGGTCCTCGTCGAGGAGTCGGTCAAGGGCTGGGACGAGTTCGAGCTCGAGGTGATCCGCGACCGCCGCGACAACGTCGTCATCGTCTGCTCGATCGAGAACCTCGACCCGATGGGCGTCCACACGGGCGACTCGGTCACGGTGGCGCCGCAGATGACGCTCCCCGACGAGGCCTACCAGGAGCTGCGAGACGCCGCGATCGCGATCATCCGCGCCGTCGGCGTCGAGACGGGCGGCTCCAACATCCAGTTCGCGCGCGACCGCGACACCGGCGACATCCGCGTGATCGAGATGAACCCGCGGGTCTCCCGCTCCTCGGCGCTCGCGTCGAAGGCGACCGGCTACCCGATCGCGAAGGTCGCCGCCAAGCTCGCCGTCGGCTACACGCTCGACGAGATCCCGAACGACCTGACGGGGACGACGCCCGCCAGCTTCGAGCCGACGCTCGACTACTGCGTCGTCAAGTTCCCGCGCTTCGCGTTCGAGAAGTTCCCCGGCGCCGACACGACGCTCGGGACGCAGATGAAGTCGGTCGGCGAGGCGATGGGGATCGGCCGCACCTTCCAGGAGGCGTTCTGGAAGGCCTGGTCGAGCCGCGAGCTCGACGCGGGCGCCGTGACGCCGTGGGCGTCGCTCGACGACCTCCCCGACGACATCCACCCGTGGTTCCGGCGCGAGCTCGAGCAGCTGCAGGCCGACGGCCCGCCGCAGGGCGAGCGCGTCTACCGCCGCGTCGACTCGTGCGCCGGCGAGGTCGCGGCCGACTCGAACTACTACTACTCGACCCGCGGCGAGGCCGACGAGCCCGTGAACTTCACCGACAAGCCGCGCGTCGTCATCCTCGGCTCCGGGCCGAACCGGATCGGCCAGGGGATCGAGTTCGACTACTGCTGCGTCCACGCCGCCCAGAGCTTCCGCGCGCTCGGCTACGAGGCGATCATGGTCAACTGCAACCCGGAGACGGTCTCGACCGACTACGACACCTCCGACCGGCTCTACTTCGAGCCGCTCGACGTCGAGCACGTGCTCGCGGTCTGCGAGCGGGAGCAGCCGGAGGGCGTCGTGATCCAGTTCGGCGGCCAGACGCCGCTGAAGCTCGCGAGCGCGATCGAGGCGGCCGGCTTCAAGGTGCTCGGGACGCCGTACGAGGCCGTCGACCTCGCCGAGGACCGCGAGCGCTTCGGGCAGCTGCTCGCCGAGCTCGGTGTCCGCTGCCCGGAGTGGGGGATCGCCGACGCTCCTGCGGCCGCGGTCGAGATCGCGGAGCGCGTCGGCTATCCGGTGCTCGTCCGGCCCTCGTACGTCCTCGGCGGCCGCGCGATGCGGGTCTGCTACGACGCCGGGCAGGTGCGCACGGCGATGGCCGGTGTCACCGGCTCCGTCCTCGTCGACCGCTTCCTCGAAGGAGCGCTCGAGATCGACGTCGACGCGCTCTGCGACGGCGTCTCCGTCCACATCGGTGCCGTGATGGAGCACGTCGAGGAGGCCGGCATCCACTCCGGCGACTCGTCCTGCGTCCTGCCGGCACCCTCGCTCGACGACGACGCGTACGCCGAGGTCTGCCGCGTCGTCCGCCGGCTCGGCCCGGCGCTCGGCGTCGTCGGCTTGCTGAACGTCCAGCTTGCTCTGATCGGCGGCGAGGTCAGCGTGATCGAGGTCAACCCGCGCGCGTCGCGGACGGTGCCGTTCGCGAGCAAGGCGACCGGCGTCAACCTCGTCGACGCGGCCGTCAGGCTCGCGGCGGGCGCCCGGCTGCACGAGCTCGACCTGCCCGAGGAGCGGCGGCCGGAGCTCGTCAGCGTGAAGGCGGCGGTGCTGCCGTTCGCCCGCTTCCCCGGCTCCGACCCGGTGCTCGGCCCGGAGATGCGCTCGACCGGCGAGGTGATGGCGAGCGCCGCCGACCTGCCGACGGCCTTCGCCAAGGCGGAGCGCGCGGCCGGGCGGCCTCTGCCGACGTCGGGCACCGCGTTCCTGTCGGTGCGCGACCTCGACAAGGACGCGATCGCGCCCGTCGCGCAGGCGCTCGTGGAGCTCGGCTTCGACCTGCTCGCGACGGGCGGAACGGCGGCGGTGCTCGTGTCCGCCGGGCTCGAGGTGGCGACGCTCACGAAGGGCGACGCGGTCGTCGACTCGATCCGCGCCGGCCGCTGCGACCTCGTCGTCAACACGCCGCAGGGCTCGGGCGCGCGGCGGGACGGTGCGCTGATCCGCCAGGCGGCGCTCTCGGCGCGCGTCCCCTGCATCACGACGCTCTCCGGCGCCCGCCTCGCGGTCGACGCGATCGCGAACGCACGCGAGGAGATCGCGCACTCGCTGCAGGAGCGGATCGAGCAGGAGACGCGAGCGGCATGAGACGTGAGCGGTGCAGCGTCACCGGTACCGAGCAGGTCGGGCCCTACACGCTGCTCCGGGTCGGTCGCCGCGGCCTCGACGCGGGCATCCCGGGACAGTTCTTCATGCTCGAAGCTCCGGGGCGGTTGCTGCCGCGGCCGATGAGCGTCTGCCTCGCGGACGCGAGCGAGCTGGCGTTCCTGATCGACCCGATCGGCCCCGGCACGAGGGCGCTCTGCGAGCTCGAGCCGGGCGACCGCCTGCACGTGCTCGGCCCGCTCGGCAACAGCTTCGACCTCGGCGTCGAACGGCCGCTGCTCGTCGGCGGCGGAATCGGGATCGCGCCGCTCCCGTATCTCTCGCAGCAGCTCGGCGGAGCGCCTGCGATCCTCGGCTTCCGCAGCGACCAGCACGCCGAGGCGGCCGCGCTCCTGCCCGGCGCCGAGGTCTGCATCGAGCCGACCTACGTCACCGCGCTGCTGCCCGACGAGCGCCGGGACGTGCTTGCCTGCGGCCCCGAGCCGATGCTGGCCGCGCTCCGGAGGCTCGTGCCGGATGCTCAGCTCGCGTGGGAGGCGCCGATGGCCTGCGGGTACGGCGCCTGCTACGGGTGTGCGGTCGAGCTCGACGGCGAGCTGAAGCGCCTCTGCGTCGAAGGCCCGGTGCTCTGTGCTGCTTAACGCCTCAGGCTGCCTCGACGCCCTGACCGCGCCCGAGGTCGCGCGCTCGCTCGACGCCTTCGTGACGAAGACGATCACGCCAGAGCCGCGCGAGGGCAACCCGGCCGTCCGGATCGCGGAGACCGAGGCGGGCATGCTCAACTCGATCGGGCTCGCCAACCCGGGCCGCGAGCGCTTCCTCGCCGAGACGCTGCCGCGACTGCGTGAGCTCGGCAAGCCGCTCTGGATCTCCGTCGGCGGCTTCTCGGCCGCCGAGTACGCCGAGACGTGCGCGGCGCTCGAGGACGTCGAGGCGATCGAGCTCAACCTCTCGTGCCCGAACGTCGACGAGGCGCCGGAGAGCGCGGCCGCGATCGTCGCCGCGTGCCGTGCCGCAACCGCGCTGCCGTTGTACGCGAAGCTCTCGCCCGCGGCCTGGGACATCGCCGAGGCGGCGCGCGCCGTCGAGGCCGCCGGCGCCGACGGGCTGTCGCTCGTGAACACGCTGCGCGGGCTGGCGCTCGATCCGCAGACACTGCGCCCGACGCTCGCGCGGGGCACCGGCGGCTACTCCGGGCCGGCGCTGAAACCGGTCGCTCTCGCTGCCGTCTACGCATGCGCGGCGGCGGTCGAGATCCCGATCGTCGGCATGGGCGGAGTCCGCTCCGGCCTCGACGCGCTCGAGCTGATCGCGGCCGGCGCGAGCGCCGTCGCGCTCGGCACCGTCCTCTTCTCCGACCCCGGCGCACCCTCCCGGATCCGCTCCGAGCTCGCCGCCGAAGTCGCCGCCAGGGACCTCGGACATCCCCTGGACGCGCGCGGCGCCGCCCATTCCTCCCTGCAAATGACCGTATCCAGATCAGGCAACGCAATGCAAAAAGTGCCTGGAAACAGGCCAAAAGTGACTGCTTGACCGACTTGGGAAGGCTGCTAGTATCCCGCGCTCATGGTGTCGTCGAAGACGCAAGCCCAGGCCCCGCTGCGGTCGCTGGATCAAAGGATGGAGGCGCTCAAGCGGGCCAACGACATCCGTGTTCGGCGCGCTCAGCTGAAGAAGGACCTCAAGGACGGACGGGTTCAGATCGAGGGAATCCTGCTCGATCCGCCGGAGTACGTCTCGACCGCGAAGGTGTTCGACATGCTGATGGCGGTGCCGAAATTCGGGCGCGTCAAGGCGGCGCGGTTGCTGAACCAGTGCCGGATCAGCCAGTCGAAGACGGTGGGCGGACTCTCCGAGCGGCAGCGCGCGGAGCTCATTGGCCTCTTCAACAGATAGGCCTCTGCCCGTCTTCGTGATCACCGGCCCGAGCGGGGCCGGCAAGGGGACGCTGATCAAGCGCCTCGTCGAGCGCCACCCGGATCTCGAGGTGGCCGTCTCGGCCACGACCCGCCCGCAGCGGCCCGGCGAGACGAACGGCCGCGAGTACTGGTTCCTCGACGAGGAGGAGTTCGTCGCGCGGGTCGAGGCGGGCGAGTTCCTCGAGCACGTCGAGTTCGTCGGCGGCCGCTACGGCACGCTCGCATCCGAAATGGATCGGATCGCCGCCGAGGGCAGGGTCTGCGTGCTCGAGCTCGAGATCGACGGCGCCCTGGCCGTCCAGGACGAGGTCGACCGGAGCGTGACGCTCTTCATCGCCGCCGACGTGCCCGAGCTCGAGCGACGCCTGCGGGCCCGCGACACCGAGAGCTCCGGAGAGATCGGGTTGCGGATCGCGCTCGCCCGGCAGCAGCTCGAGCAGGCCCACCGGTTCCGCTACATGGTCCGGAACGACGACGTCGAGCGCGCGACCGCGGCCCTCTCGGCCCTCGTCGAACAGGAACTCCAGCCCGCGCGCGCCTGAGCCGCCCTGGCCGCACGTGCCAGACGCGGCTACACGCTGCGCATCGCATCCGCCTCGCTCGACATCGAGGCAACCAGCCTCGACGCCGATCGAGCGCGCGGGCTGCGTCGCAGGTACCATGGCCGGCTCATGATCCATCCTCGCATCGATGAACTGCTGAACACGGACGCCGGTGGGGTCGACTCGCGCTACGCGCTGGTCATCGTCGCGGCCAAGCGCGCGCGGCAGATCAACAACTACCACCACCAGCTCGGCGAGGGCATGGGCTTCGAAGAGGCCCCGCCGCCGCTCGTCGAGTCGCGCTCGAAGAACTACTTGACCATGTCCCTGGAGGAGATCGCCCAGGGCAAGATCAAGTACGACTACGGCAAGCGCTAGACCCCTTTCCCACTCGCGAATCGGGTACGCCGCTGCCGCGGCTCGCGCCGTGCGGGCACAATGGGCGAATGGCGCGGATCCTCCTGGGGATTACCGGCGGCATCGCGGCCTACAAGGCCTGCGAGCTCGTCCGGCTGCTCGTCAAGGCCGGCCACGACGTGCTGCCGCTGCCGACGCGGGGGTCGGAGCGGTTCGTGCGGGCCGAGACCTTCTTCGCGCTCGCGCGGCGCTCGCCGACCGCCGACCCGTACCCGCATCTGGAGCGCGCTGACCTGCTCGTGATCGCGCCGCTGACGGCGAACACGATGGCGAAGCTCGCGCACGGCCTCGCCGACGACGTCCTCACCGAGGCAGCGCTCGCGCACCGCGGCCCGGTGCTCGTCGCGCCGGCCATGAACACACGGATGTGGGAGCACGAGGCGACGCAGGCGAACGCGGCCACGCTGCGCGCGCGCGGGATCGAGCTGATCGGCCCGGAGGAGGGGGAGCTCGCCGAGGGCGAGGTCGGGCGCGGCCGCATGAGCGAGCCGGAGGCGATCGCGCAGCGGGTCGCCGAGCTGCTGGGAGAAAGTGTTGTTCCAACACAAAGTCCGCTCGCGGGCCGGCACGTGGTCGTCAGCGCAGGGGGGACGCGCGAGCCGGTCGACGCTGTCCGCTTCCTGGGCAACCGCTCGTCGGGACGCATGGGGGTGGCCGTCGCCGCCGAGGCGCGACGGCGCGGGGCAAAGGTGACGCTGCTCGCGTCGAATCTCTCCGTGCCGGCGCCGGACGGAGTCGACGTGATCGAGGCGCCCACCGCCGCCGACCTCGCACGCGAGGCGGCCGAGCGCGCCGGCGCCGCCGACGTCGTCGTGATGGCCGCCGCCGTGGCCGACTACCGTCCGGCCGAGCCGGTCGAGGGCAAGCGGCCGAAGACCGGGGAGGCGTGGATGCTCGAGCTCGAGCCGACCGCCGACATCCTCGCGCTGCTCGGCGAACAGGAGCGGAACGGCCAGGTCCTGGTCGGCTTCGGCGCGGAGGCCGGCGCGGCCGGACTCGAGCGCAAGCGGCGCATGCTCACAGACAAGCACCTCGATCTCGTCGTCTACAACGACGTGTCCGTTCCGGGTATCGGCTTCGACGCCGCCGACAACGAGGTCACCCTCGTGACCCGGGCCGGCGTGCGGCAGCTGCCGCGGGCGTCGAAGCACGAGATCGCTGTCGGGATCGTCGACGAGGTCGAGCGCCTGCTCGAGGAGCGAGGCGGCAGTGGAGGCTAGGAGGGACCCCGCGGCCGCCGCAGCCTCGGCCGACACCGTCCAGCGGCTGGTCGAGAACCTTGCCCGCGTCGTGCACGCGCCCGCCGAGACGCTGCGGCTCGTCGTCCTCGCGCTCGTCGCGGAAGGGCACGTGATCGTCGAGGACTTTCCCGGCGTCGGCAAGACGATGCTCGCCAAGTCGCTCGCCCGCTCGCTCGACCTCGACTTCTCCCGGATCCAGTTCACGCCCGACCTGCTCCCCTCCGACGTCACCGGCGTCAACGTCTTCAACCAGCGCACGAACGAGTTCGAGTTCCGGCCCGGGCCGGTCTTCGCCAACGTGCTCCTGGTCGACGAGATCAACCGGGCCTCGCCGAAGACGCAGGCGGCGCTGCTCGAGGCGATGCAGGAGAGCCAGGTGACGATCGACGGCGAGTCGTACCCGCTCGAGGCGCCGTTCATGGTGATCGCAACCCAGAACCCGATCGAGTACGAGGGCACCTACCCGCTGCCCGAGGCCCAGCTCGACCGCTTCTCGATGCGGCTCTCCCTCGGCTACCCGGCGCTCGCGGAGGAGGCGCGGATGCTGAACGAGCAGACGACCGAGCCGCCGCTCGAGTCGCTGACGCCCGTCGCGACACTCGACGAGGTGACGGCCGCGATCGACGAGGCGCGCTCGCTGTTCGTCGAAGAGAGCCTCAACCGCTACGTCGTCGCTCTCCTTCGGCACACGCGCGGCAGCTCGCGGCTCGCGCTCGGTGCCAGCCCACGCTCGGGGATCGCGCTGCTGCGGGTGGCGAAGGCGAGGGCGCTCGCGGAGGGCCGCGACTACGTGCTCCCGGACGACGTCAAGGCGATCGCGCGGCCCGTGCTCGCGCACCGGCTGATCCTCGCGCCGGAGGCTCGCTCCGCCGGGCTCACCGCCGAGGAGATCGTCGGCGAGGCGGTCGAGCAGACCCCCGTCCCGGTCTGAGGCGTTGACCCGCCGCGGCCGGCTGACGCTGCTGCTGGGGGCGGCGACGTACGTCGTCGCGTGGCTCTTCGGCGCGAAGGCGCTCTACCCGGTCGCGACGGGCCTCGTGCTGGCTCCGCTCGGCGCGGCCGCGTGGGTCAGGCTCGCCGCCGCCCCGATCCGGCTCCGCCGCCGCGCGGGCAAGGGCGCGCTGCTCGAGGGGGAGGACGTCTGGGTGAGCCTCGACGCGCAGCCCGAGTCGCGTGTGCCGGCTCCGGGGCTGACGGTCACCGAGCGGATCGCACGCTTCGGCGAACAGGTGACGACCCTCTCCCGCACGGGCCGCGGCTACCGCGGCACCTACGTGCTCGAGCGCGTGCCGCGCGGCCGCTACGTCGTCGAGGAGGCGAGGGCGACGATCGACGACCCGTTCGGGCTCGCGCGCGCCGAGGTCGTTCTCGACGCACGCGGCTCGCTCCTCGTCTACCCGCGCCTCGTCCTGCTCGACCGGCTCTTCTCGGAGAGCGGCGCGCACGCCCAGGACGGACGCCGTCTGCTGCTGCGCCGACCGTCCGGCTTCGACCTCCACTCCGTGCGTGAGTACGAGCAGGGCGAGTCGCTGCGCAAGGTGCACTGGAAGTCGACCGCGCGGCGCGGCCAGCTGATGGTGAAGGAGCTCGAGGACGCGCCCCGCGACGAGATCGCGGTCATCCTCGACGCCGACGAGAGCGCCGTCGTCGCGGAGAGCTTCGACGTCCAGGTGCGGGCGGCCGGCTCGATACTCCGCGCCCACGCGTCCCACGCCCGCCGGGCCGTTCTCGCCGTCAACTCCGCGGAGCGACCGAGCGTCCGCGTCACGTCGTTGGACGGCGACTGGCAGGCGGCGCTCGGCGTCCTTGCGGAGGCGGAGCCGACCGGGACGCGACCCGTCGTCGAGTTGCTCGCGCGCGAGAGCGGCCCGGCGTCGCGCGCGGTCGAGACCGTGGTCGTCACCGCGCGCCTCTCGGGCGCGCTCGCGACGAAGCTCGTCCAGCGCGCGCTTGCCGGGCAGGGGGTCAGCGTCGTCTGGGTCGACACGGCGAGCTTCGCGGGCCGTCCGGCGGGCGTGGAGCCGGACCTGCTCCGCATCCAGGCCGCAGGGGTCGCCGTCGCCGTCGTCCGCCGCGGCGACTCGCTGGCCGGGGTGCTCGGGGCCGTCCCGGCCGCGAGGAGCGCGCGTGGTTAGGACGGTCGCCGTCTACGCCTTCCCGGCGACGCTCGTCGCGCTCGCGTGGCTGCGGCTCGAGGAGCCGCAGGCGAAGGGCGCCGACTGGCTCTGGCTCGTCCTGCTCGCGCTCGCCACGGCGCTGGCGCCGCGGCTGTGGCTCAGGCTTGCGCTCGTCGCCCCGGCCGCGCTCACCGCTGCCTGGATCGCCCTCGACACGCCCGCGATCGACGACCGGCCCGGGTTCTTCGGCCCGGTGCTCGACCGGTTCTACAACGGCGTCGGTGGCTACTACGACACCACCGTTCCCTTCGTGGCGGCCGACCAGCGGCGGATGCACGGCGTGCTCCTGCTCGCGCTCTTCGGATTCTGCGTCGTGCTGGCACAGTCGATCGCGGCGCGGCGGCCGCTGCCCGCACTGTTGGCGGTGATCGCCGGCGCGGGCTGGCCGGCCGCGCTCTACCCGTCCAGCAGTGACGGCTACGGAGCCCTCATCCTCGCCGCCGCGCTGTGGGTGCTCGCCGGGTTGCGGACGACGAGACCGGTCCCCGCGCTCGTCGCCGGCGCGGCGGTCGTCCTCCTCGCCGCAGGCGTCTCGAGCTCGGCCGCGATCGCGAAGGACGGCGTGCTCGCGTGGGAGCGGTGGAGCCCCGGCGGGCTGTCCCGGCAGCCCGTCTCGGTCAGCTACGTCTGGGACGCCAACTACGGAGGGATCGAGTTCGCCGAGAAGCCGACGACGGTGCTCCGCGTGACAGGGCCGAAGCGTGGCCTGTACTGGCGCGCGACGACGCTCGATCAGTTCGACTCCGACCGCTGGCTGGAGAATCCGACGCCGCTCTCGACGGGGCCCGCCCGCGGCCGGCTCCCAAACGACCCGCTGCTGCCGGCCCGCTCGCTCAATCGCAGCACCTGGGTGCGCCAGGACGTCGAGGTGATCGCGCTGAACGACGCGCACATCGTCGCCGCCGCGCAGCCGGTCGCGCTCGACGGGCCGCAGCTCGGCAACGTCTTTCGCCTCTCCGACGGGATCGTCCGCGTCTTCGGCGGTGTCGAGCAGGGGCAGACCTACACGGTCTACAGCTATGCGCCACGTCCCGGCCCGGCCGAGCTCGCGACCCTCGCCGCGTCGTACCCGCCCGGTCTGGAGCGCTTCCTCGACGTCGGGCGGACGAGGGTGGATCCGTTCGGCACACCGGGGCGCGACCAGCTCGTCGACGGCCTCTTCGCCGACGAGCGCTACCTCGCGCTCTGGCCGTACGAGGCGATGTGGCAGCAGGCCCGGCGGCTGCGCGCCGACGCCAGGACGCCGTACGGCGCGGTGGTCGCGATCGAGACCTGGCTGCGCTCGACCGGCGGCTTCACCTACGACGAGACGCCGCCCGCCACCGGCGGCGTGCCGCCGCTCGCGCACTTCGTCGCCGAGGGCAGGAGCGGCTACTGCCAGCACTTCGCCGGCGCGATGGCGCTGATGCTGCGCATGCTCGGGATCCCTGCCCGCGTCGCCGCCGGCTTCACGAGCGGGACCTTCGAGGACGGGGGCTGGACGGTGACCGACCGCAACGCCCACGCCTGGGTCGAGGCGTGGTTCCCCGGCTACGGCTGGCTGCCGTTCGACCCGACCCCGGGGCGGGGCTCGCTGGCGGCTCCCTACAGCGCCTCCTCGACAGGGTTCAACGCCGGCGACGCCGCCGACGCGTTCGGCGGCGCCGCGGGCGGCCGTACGACCGGCGGCGGCGCCGACCAGCTGCGACTGCTCGAGCAGCGTGAGCGGCTCGCGCAGCAGCAGGCGGCGCGACAGGTGGACGACGGGCAGCCGAGCGCGCTCTGGCTCCTGCTGCTCCTCGTCGCGGCGGCCGGTGCCTCGATCGGAGCGGCGAAGCTCGTGCGCAGGCGGCTGCGCTACCTGACCCGGGATCCGCGCCGGCTGGCCGGGGCGGCGCGCCTCGAGCTCGCGGACTTCCTCGCCGACCAGGGGATCGCCGTCGGGCCGAGCTCGACCCCCGATGAGCTGCACCAGCTCGTGCGGGCCGAGCTGGGCGCGGACGGGCGGCCGTTCGCGCGCGCCCTCGCGGAGGCCCGCTTCGGGCCGCCGGCCGGCAGCGCCGACGCGGCGTCGCGCGCCCGGCACGAGCTCCGGCAGCTCCTGCGCCTCCTCCGTCACCGCCTCGGCCGTCCGGCCCGCCTGCGCGGCCTGATCGCGCTCCGCTCCCTCCGGACATGATCGCGGCCGTCGTGATCGCCGCCGGCCTCGGCACGAGGCTGCGGCCGCTGACCGAGCGCTACGCCAAGCCCGTGCTCCCGATCGACGGCGTCCCCGTCCTCGCCCGGCTGCTGCGCGAGCTCGCGGCCGCGGGCGTTCCACGCGTCACGATCGTGACGGGCCACCTGGCCGAGCAGGTCGAGTCCCTCGCCGGGGACGGCAGCGGGTTCGGGCTCGAGGTCGGCTACGCGCGGCAGAGCTCGCCGGACGGCTCCGCGCACGCGGTCGCCGCCGCCGGTGCCTCGGCGCCGTATCTCGTGCTCGGGGCGGACATCGTCTTCGCCCCCGGCGACATCGGGCGCTTCGCCCGCTCGTTCGTGAGGTCCGGTGCCGCCGGCGCGCTCGCCGTCCAGCCGCGGCGCGGGACGGTCGAGGTGCGAGACGGGCTCGTCTCGCGCGTGCTGGGCCAGGGTGTCCTCGGGCTGCCGCTCTGGGCCGTCGGCCCCGGGGTCGCAAGCCGGGTCGAGGCGCTTCCCGGTCAGGCGCCGTTCGAGCTCTCGACCGCGTTTCAACATGCGATCGACGCGGGAGAGCAGATAGCGGGAATCGAGGTCGGCCCGACGCGCGGGCTGACGACGCCGTTCGACCTCCTCGAGCAGAACTTCCCCTACCTTGGCAGCCTGTGAGCGACGCGTACGAGAACTTCCAGCGAGGCAAGGCGCATCTCAAGGACGGGATGGCCGCCCAGGCGACGGTCGCGCTCGAGAAGGCGAAGAAGCTCGAGCCGGACAAGGCGTCGATTCGCGAGGCGCTCGGGATCGCCTACTTCCGGATCCAGCGCTGGAGCGAGGCGGAGGCCGAGTTCCGGGCCGTGCTCGAGCTCTCGCCGGCCGACGACTACGCGCACTACGCGCTGGGGCGGGCGCTGGAGAAGCAGGGGCGCGACGCGGAGGCGAACGGTCACTACAAGCTCGCAAGCTCGCTCTCGCCGCAGTCGGATACCTACGCCGAGCGGATCATGCAGCTCGACGAGCCGGCGGAGGATGACGAGGACTAGGTCGTGCGGTCGCCGGTGACCCGGCGAACCTCGGCCAGCGAGGTCAGGCCGGCGAGGACGTTGCGGATCCCGTCCTGGCGCATCGTCGTCATCCCCGCCTCGACGGCCGCGGCGAAGATCTCCTCGGTCGAGCGCTCGACGAGGCTGCGGATCTGGCCGCGGATCGGCATCACCTCGAACAGGCCGACGCGGCCGGCGTAGCCGGTGAACGAGCAGGCCTCGCAGCCGGCGGCACGGTAGAGCCAGGTCTGGCCGGCCTCGACGGACGAGAGCCCGATGTCGGCCAGTTCGCCCGCATCAGGCGAGTACGGCTCGCGGCAGTGCTGGCAGAGCTTGCGGACGAGCCGCTGCGCGACGATGCAGTTGAGCGACGTCGCCATCAGTCCCGGCTCGACGCCCATGTCCTTGAGCCGGGCGACGGCGCTGGCGGCGTTCTGAGCATGGAGCGAGCTGAGCACCATGTGACCGGTCATCGCGGCCTGGAATGCGATCTCGGCGGTCTCCTCGTCGCGGATCTCGCCGACGAGGATCACGTCGGGGTCGGAGCGGAGGATCGTGCGGAGCCCGGAGGCGAAGGTGAGGCCGGCGCGCGGATTGACCTCGATCTGGTCGGCGTTCGGGA
>JANPKC010000275.1:0-4632 GCA_031425855.1 Actinomycetes bacterium
CCCGGCGGCCTTCGGGTCGGAGTCATCCACGACTGGAAGTCCAACTGGTACGTGGGGAAGAAGGAGACGCCCCAGTACATCCTGGAGGACGTCCGGATCCGCGACCACATCAACGGCAAGCTCGGTCACGCCGGCCTGTCCGACATCCTGATCCGCAAGGACAAGCAGCGGATCACGGTCGACATCTTCACCGCCCGCCCGGGCATCGTGATCGGCAAGTCCGGCGTCGAGGTCGACGCGCTCCGCAAGGAGCTGCACTCGATCACGGGCAAGAACGTGCACATCAACATCAACGAGATCAAGCGGCCCGAGCTCGACGCGAAGCTCGTCGCCCAGTCGATCGCCGAGCAGCTGCAGAACCGCGTCAGCTTCCGGCGCGCGATGAAGCGCTCCCTGGCCTCGGCGATGCGCTCGGGCGCCCAGGGGATCAAGATCCAGTGCGGCGGCCGCCTCGGCGGCGGCGAGATGAGCCGCTCGGAGCGCTACACCGAGGGCCGCATCCCGCTGCACACGATCCGCGCCGACATCGACTACGGCTTCGCCGAGGCGAAGACGACGTACGGCCGCATCGGCGTCAAGGTCTGGATCAACAAGGGCGAGATCATGCCGGAGGGCTTCGAGGGCATGACCACCGGCAAGGACACGCGCCTCGGCGACCAGGATCAGGCGCGCCGCCGGCGCGGCGGCGCCGCGGAGGGCCTCGGCGCCTCCCGCGAGTCCGGCCGCGGCCGCTCGCAGGACCGCGAGGGCCTCGGCCTCGTCAAGAAGTCGCGTGGCCCTCGCCGCCCCGGCGGCGGTGCAGGCGGCCCCGGTGGACGCCCCGCCGGCGGCTCCGGAGGGGGACGCCCGCGTCCCGGCGGCGGTAGCCGTCCGCGGCGCCAGGACAGCGTCCAGCCGCCGAAGGCGGACGCAGTCGTCGAGCCCACCGTCGAGGAGACGAAGGCGCCGGTGGCGGATGCTCCGGTGACGGACGCCCCGGCCTCGGAGGCGCCGACCACCGAAGCACCGACCACCGAAGCGCCGGCGGCCGACGCGCCGGCGGCCGAGACTCCGGCGGCGCCGGAGACGGACGCCGCCAAGGAGGGCGAGAGCTAGATGCTGCTGCCCAAGAAGACCAAGTACCGCCGCGTCCATCGCGGCCGCCGGCGCGGGGTCTCCCGCGGCCAGACCGACGTGCAGTTCGGCGACTACGGGATCAAGGCGCTCGAGGCCGGTTGGATCACCAACCGGCAGATCGAGGCTGCCCGGATCGCGATGACGCGCAAGATCAAGCGCGGCGGCAAGGTCTGGATCAACGTCTTCCCGGACAAGTCGGTGACGCAGAAGCCGGCCGAGACCCGCATGGGCTCGGGCAAGGGATCCCCGGAGCACTGGGTGGCCGTCGTCAAGCCGGGTCGCGTCATGTTCGAGCTGGCCGGCGTCGCCGAGCCGCTCGCCAAGGAGGCCTTGCAGCTCGCGAGCCAGAAACTGCCGGTCAAGACCAAGATCGTGAAGAGAGAGGCTGATCTCTTTGAAAGCTAGGACGCTCCGCGACATGACCGACGACGAGTTGCAGCGGACGCACGGCGAGCGCCGCCAGGAGCTCTTCAACCTCCGCTTCCAGTCCGCCACCGGCGCGCTCGAGAACAGCGCCCGGCTCCGGGCGGCGAAGCGGGAGATCGCACGTATTTTGACCGTCCGCCACGAGCGGGAAAGGGCTGGGAACGCGTAGACCATGGCTGAGAAGAAGACCAAGAAGAAGGACGAGACCCCGGTCGAGGAGACCGCCGTCGAGGCGACCGAGACCGAGGCGACCGAAGCCGAGGCGGCGACGCCGGCGGTCGACGAGGGCGCGCCGATGGCCTCCACCGAGGCCATGGACGACGCCGCCCCGACCGCCGAGGCCGACCCCGGCACCGCCGAGGAGGACGCCGCACCGCAGCCGGTTCCTGCGGAGGACGATGTCGCCCCTGCCGCCGAGCAGGCGGAGGAGACCGCACCGGTCGCCGAGGAGGCTGCCGCGGAGGAGCCTGTTGCCGACGAGGCCGTGGCGGAGGAAGCTCCGGCCGAGGAGCCCGTCGCTGAGGAGCCCGTCGCGGATGAGCCTGTTGCGGATGAGCCTGTTGCGGAGGAAGCTCCGGCGGAGGAGCCCGTCGCGGATGAGCCTGTTGCGGAGGAAGCTCCGGCCGAGGAGCCCGTCGCTGAGGAGCCCGTCGCGGAGGAAGCTCCGGCGGAGGAGCCCGTTGCGGATGAGCCTGTTGCGGAGGAAGCTCCGGCCGAGGAGCCCGTCGCCGAAGCGCCTGCCGCTCCCGCCGAGCCGGCCGCTCCGGCCCCGCAGTCCGGCCCGAAGCCCAAGCGCAAGCGCCTCCCGCGCGCGCTCCGGCCGAAGAAGGGCCGCGTGCAGCGCGAGAAGGCGACCGAGCGCAAGCCGATCGTCCGGATCCCGAAGCCGGAGAGCGAGTTCGGCCGGCGGCAGGAGCGCCAGGGCACGGTCGTCTCCGACAAGGGCGACAAGACGATCGTCGTCAAGGTCGACACGATCAAGGCGCACCCGAAGTACAAGAAGGTCGTCCGCCGCTCGAAGCGGTTCCATGCGCACGACGAGCAGAACCAGGCCAAGATCGGCGACGTCGTCAAGATCATCGAGACGCGCCCGATCTCGAAGACGAAGAACTGGCGTCTGGCCGAGATCGTCGAGGTGGCGAAGTGATCCAGCAGGAGTCACGGCTGCGCGTGGCCGACAACACCGGCGCGCGCGAGATCCTCTGCATCCGCGTCATGGGCGGCTCGAAGCGGCGCTACGCTCGCGTCGGCGACGTGATCGTCGGTACAGTGAAGTCCGCGACGCCGCAGGGAACGGTCAAGAAGGGCGAGGTCGTCAGGGCCGTCGTGGTCCGGACGAAGAAGCCTTACGGCCGTAACGACGGCACGCAGATCGCGTTCGACGAGAACGCAGCCGTGATCATCGACGCCGCGCGGAACCCGCGCGGAACGCGCATCTTCGGGCCCGTCGCCCGCGAGCTGCGCGAGAAGAACTTCATGAAGATCGTCAGCCTGGCTCCCGAGGTGCTCTGAGAAACGTGGCAAACAAGATGAAGATCAAGCAGGGCGACCTCGTCCAGATCCTGGCGGGGAAGGACCGCGGCAAGCAGGGCCGCATCATCGAGGCGCGCCCGCGCGACGGCCGCGTGCTCGTCGAGAACCTGAACGTGATGACGCGGCACACGCGCCCGCGCCCGTTGCGCGACTCCAACCGCATGGGCGGCACGCAGATGTCTCCGGGCGGCCGGATCGAGAAGGCGGCCCCGGTCGACATCTCGAACGTGATGCTCGTCTGCCCGGTCTGCGGCCTGCCGACGCGGGTCGGGAGGAAGGTCAAGGAGATCAAGGGCGAGACGGTTCGCGTCCGCGTCTGCAAGCGCGACGGCTGCGGCCAGGAAGTGGACAAGTAGTGGCGACCGCGACCTACACCCCGCGCATGAAGGAGCGGTACCTCGAGCTGCGCCCGCAGCTGCAGGAGGAGCTCGGCCTGAGCTCGATCATGCAGGTGCCCGAGATCGCGAAGATCACGCTGAACATGGGCGTCGGCGACGCGAAGACGGACGCGAAGGCGCTCGACTCCGCGATCGAGGAGCTCTCGATCATCGCCGCCCAGCGTGCGCAGGTGCGCAAGGCGCGCAAGTCGATCGCGAGCTTCAAGCTCCGCGAGGGGATGGCCGTCGGCGCCCGCGTGACGCTTCGCGGCGCCCGCATGTACGAGTTCCTCGACCGGCTCGTCTCCGTGGCGCTGCCGCGGATCCGCGACTTCCGCGGGCTCAACCCGCGCTCGTTCGACGGTCGCGGCAACTACTCGCTCGGCGTTCGCGAGCAGATCATCTTCCCGGAGATCGACTACGACTCGGTCGGGTCGATCCGGGGTCTCGACGTCACGATCACGACCTCGGCGCAGACGACCGACGAGCAGGCGTTCGCGCTCCTGCGCAGCCTCGGGCTCCCGTTCGCTGCCGACGACAGGAAGGACCAGTAACCGCATGGCCAAGACGTCACTCGTCGTCAAGCAGAAGCGCGGCTCGAAGTTCAAGGTGCGCAACTACACCCGCTGCAACAAGTGCGGCCGCCCGCGCGCGGTGTTCAAGAAGTTCGGCCTCTGCCGGATCTGCCTGCGCGAGCTCGCGCACAACGGCTCGATCCCCGGCATGACAAAGAGCAGTTGGTAGGAGAAGAGATGCTGACCGACCCGATCGCAGACATGCTCACCCGGATCCGCAACGCCAACAAGGCGATGCACGACACCGCCGAGATGCCGACCTCCCGGATCAAGGAGGAGATCGCCCGCGTCCTCAAGGACGAGGGCTACATCAAGGACTTCCGTGTCGTCGAGGTCGAGGGCCAGCCGTACTCGACCCTCGTCGTCGAGCTGAAGTTCGGCAAGAACCGCCAGCGCGTGATCACCGGCGTCAAGCGCGTCTCGCGCCCGGGCCGCCGCGTCTACGCGCGCAAGGACCGCTTGCCGCGCGTCCTCGGCGGTCTCGGCACCGCGATCCTGTCCACGTCCACCGGCCTGATCACCAGCCGCCAAGCTGCCGAGAAGGGCATCGGCGGCGAAGTGATCGCGTTCGTCTGGTAATCCCATGAGCCGAATCGGAAAGCGAC
>JANPKC010000276.1:0-3953 GCA_031425855.1 Actinomycetes bacterium
GGAGCTCGACGTCTGCGAGCGTCCATTCGCCCAGAAGCGGCCGCACGAACGGGCCGGTGGCGGGTGGAGGCGGAGCGGGCGGCGCTGCGGCGAGGCCCGGTGTGGCCGGTGTGGCCGGGGCCGGTGCGACGGGCCCCGGAGCCGGCGCCCTGGGCCGCCGCTGCGGGAGTCGCGGCCTGGACGGGGCGCCGAGGCCGGCGAGCACGAGCGCGAGCCCCGCGAGCGCGCCGAGCACGGCTCCGAGCGCCAGATTCCTGGCCGGCTTCGGCGAGACGCGGTCCTCGGCGAGGGCGGCCGGCTCCCAGACCGAGGCGACCGTCTGCGGCGCGAAGCGGTCGTTGAAGAGGACGGTCGCGACCTCGGAGACCTCCTGGGCCGCGCGCCGCGCCTGCTCGCGGGACGGCCCCTCGACGTCGATCCGCACGAGCGAGCTGCCCTCCTGCGCCTCGACGTCGATGCGGTCGAGCAGTTCCCGCGGCGACTCGTCCAGGCCCAGGTTCCGGATCGCCGACTCGGCGACGGCGCGGCTGTCGAAGAGCTCGGCCGCCGTCGCCGCCGCCTGCGCGAGCTGAGGGTCACTCCCGGGCGGCTGCCCCTGGCGGACGAGGACGATCGACGCGTCGGCGCGATAGGTCGAGTCCTGGAGGAGCGTCAGGGCGCCGGCGGCGAGCAGGCCGACCGCGACACCGAGCAGCGGTCCGGCGGGCCCGGAGAGCCGTGCGCGGCGGAGCATCGCGCTACGTGCGCTCCTTCAGGGCCGGGAAGAGGATCACGTCGCGGATCGTCTCCCGCCCGGTCAGCAGCATCGCGAGCCGGTCGATCCCGAGGCCGAGCCCGCCGGTCGGGGGCATGCCGTAGGAGAGCGCCTCGACGTAGTCGGGATCCTCCTGCTCGCCGCCGACGAGCTCCGACTGCCGGCGGAACCGCTCCTGCTGCTCCTCCGAGTCGTTGATCTCGGAGAAAGCGTTGCCGAGCTCCATCCCGCCGGCGAAGTACTCGAACCGCTCGGTCAGGGTCTCGTCGCCGTCGGTGGTGCGCGCGAACGGCGAGATCTCGATCGGATAGTCGTGGACGATCGTCGGCTCGATCAGGCCCGGCTCGACGTAGAAGCTGAACGCGTGGTCGACGAGCTGCGCCCAGTCCTTGTCGGCGTTCGTGTCGACGCCGCGCTCGTCCAGCGCGGCCCGCAGCTCGGCTTCGTCGCGGATCCAGAGCCCGTGCTCCGCGAGCGCGGCGGTGAAGCGCAGCCTGCGCCAGGGCGCCTTCAGGTCGAGCTCGTGGCCGCGGAAGGTCGTGGCCGTCGTCCCGTTGACCTCGAGCGCAACGGCCTCGACGAGCGTCTCCATCCGCACCATCGCGTCGTTGTAGTCGGCGTACGCCTCGTACCACTCCAGCATCGTGAACTCGTTCGAGTGCTTGTACGAGATCCCCTCGTTGCGGAAGTCCTTGCCGATCTCGTAGACGCGCTCGAGCCCGCCGACGATCAGGCGCTTGAGGTACAGCTCGGTCGCGATCCGGAGATAGAAGTCCTGCTCGAGGTAGTTCCAGTGGGTGACGAACGGCTCCGCGAAGGCACCGCCGTAGCGCGGCTGCAGCACGGGCGTCTCCACCTCGACGAAGCCGTCGGCATCGAGGTTGCGGCGGATCGCCGCGACGACGCGGCTGCGAGTGAGGAAGTCGGCGCGCGTCTCCTCGTTCATCAGCAGGTCGAGGTAGCGCTTGCGGTAGCGCTGCTCGACGTCGGTGAGGCCGTGGAAGGTGTCGGGCAGCGGTGCGCGGTTCTTCGCCAGCAGCTCGAACTCGACGACCTGGAGCGACGGCTCGCCGCGGCGCGACTTCGCCGGGTTGCCGCTGACGCCGACGATGTCGCCCAGGTCGACGTCGACCTTCCCCGCGAGCAGCTGGATCCGACCGCTCCGGTCGACGAGGTCGAGAAAGGTGATCTTCCCCATCTCGCGCCGCGCGAGCACGCGGCCGGCGAGGCGGAACGACTTCGACTCGTCCGTGGCGCCGGGCTCGACCTGCTCGGCCTCCGCGCGGACCGCAGCGATCTCGTCCCGGTCGGGAAATCGCTTCGGCAGCATGGCCCGGAAGCCTACGCTGCTTGGATGTCGAGGATCTTGAACTTCAGCGATCCTCTGGGCGCGACGACCTCGACGGTCTCGCCCTTCTTCTTGCCGATGATCGCCTTGCCGACGGGCGACTCGTTCGAGAGCTTCGACTCGGCGGGATTCGCCTCGGCGGAGCCGACGATCGTGTACTCGACCGTCGCCTTCGCGTCGACGTCGCGCAGCTTCACCTTGGCGCCGATCGAGACGACGCTGAGGTCGACGTCGCGCTTCTGGATCACGCGCGCGTTCGAGAGCCGCTCCTCGAGCTGGGCGATCTTGTGCTCGAGCATCGCCTGCTCGTTCTTGGCGTCGTCGTACTCGGCGTTCTCGGAGATGTCGCCGAACTCGCGGGCGACGCGGATCCGGTCCGCCACCTCACGGCGCTTCTCGGTCGAGAGCAGCTCGATCTCCTGCTTCAGCTTCTCGAAGCCCTCGGGCGTGAGAATGACTTCCTTCAACGTGCCTCCTCAAGACAAAAGCCGGCGATAACGCGCCGACGCGGGCGGGAATGGTAGCGGCCGCCACGGGTGCGGTCAATAGCTGCGAGTACCATCACGAAACCGTGAACGTCGACCTGCGCGAGAGCTGGCACATCCGGGACGTCGAGATCCCGACACGGCTCGTGCTCGCCCCGATGGCGGGCGTCAGCGTGCAGGCGTTCCGCCGCCAGGGACGCCGATTCGGCGCCGGGCTCGTCTGCTCGGAGATGGTCAGCTGCGCGGGGATCGAGCACCGGAACGAGAAGACGCTGGGCTACCTGCGGGTCGCCTCCGACGAGCACCCGCTGGCGATCCAGATCTTCGGCTCGGAGCCCCGGACGATGGCCGATGCGGCGCGGATGGTGGAGGCCGCGGGCGCGGATCTCGTCGACATCAACTTCGGCTGCCCCGTCCGCAAGGTGACGAAGACCGGGGCCGGCGCGACGCTGCTCGACGAGCCCGCCCGCGCGACGGCGATCGTCGAGGCGGTCGCGAACGCGGTCGACGTGCCCGTGAGCGTGAAGATGCGGCGCGGCCTCCGCGACGGCTCGCGCACCTGCCTCGAGGTCGGCCCGCAGCTCGTCGCCGCAGGGGCCGCGACGTTGACGCTCCACCCGCGCTCGGCGCAGCAGATGTACACCGGCAGCGCCGACCACTCGCTCACCGCCGAGCTCGTCGCGCTCGTCGACGTCCCCGTGATCGCCTCTGGCGACGTCACCTCGCGCGCGAAGGCGCAGGCCGTCCTCGCGACCACCGGCGCGTCGGCGGTCATGGTCGGCCGCGGCGCGCAGGGGAACCCGTGGGCGCTCCGGGAGATCGTCGACGGCGACGGCGCCGAGCCGACGCGCGAGGAGGTCGTGGCCGAGCTCGTCCTCTTCATCCGCGAGACGGTCCGGGAGCTGGGCGAGCGCCGCGCCTCGGGCTTCCTGAAGAAGTTCTACGGCTGGTATCTCGGCCGAGGCCGCTTCCCGCGGCCGTTCAAGCAGGAGCTCGTCGTGCTCGACTCGACCGAGCAGGTCGAGCGGCTGCTGATCGCCGCAGCGCCCGGCGCGATCCCGCTGATCGAGGAGCTGGAGGCCGAGCTGCCCTCGGGCGACGAGGTACAGCTCGACCTCCCCATCTCGATCTACGGCGGCGGCTAGACGCGGTCGCGGTCGAGCTCGAGCCGGCGGCCGGTGTCGACCGTGTCGGTGTCCTTCTTGGCCACGAACCACGCCCCGAGCAGCGCGGCTGCGAGCCCGAGGTGCAGCCAGTCGTCCGTGTCGTCGGCCGGCAGCCAGTCCATCGCCCCGAGGATGCCGATCAGGAACAGCCCGGCGTACGCGACCCCGCTGACGAGCAGGTAGGTGAGCGCCGTCGCGTG
>JANPKC010000277.1:0-3453 GCA_031425855.1 Actinomycetes bacterium
TTCAGCTCCGCGATCCACGCCGTCGCGGCGCCGCCCGCCCCGATCACCGCGGCACTCGCCGGACGGCGATCGGCGAGCGCTGCCGTATCCGTGCTTGACCCGACCACCCGGCCGTCGCGGATCGCGAGCGTGTTCACCGATTCGACGCCGTCCTCGACCTCGTCGCACAGCCTGGCGACTGCCAGCTTGTGCGGCGCCGTCACGTTCGCGCCGAGGAAGCCGAGCGCGACCAGCCCGCGTACCGCGTCCTCGAGCCGGTCCGGCGCCACGCCGAGCGGCACGTAGGCGATGTCGAGCGCGAGCGCCGCGAACGCCGCGTTGTGCATCCGCGGCGAGAGCGATCCGGCCTTCGGGTCGCGCAGCAAGCCGACGAGAGCGGTGGTGCCTCGAATCATGCGGGCATTTGTCAGCCGCAGCCGAAGCCGTACTCGCAGGCCTTGGCGTAGAACTCCGACTCGCTGGCCGTGAAGAAGTGGTGGATCTTGTCCGGCTTGCGCACGAAGAAGAGATAGTCGACTTTCGCGGGATGCGCGGCGGCCTGCATCGACGCGAGCCCGGGGTTCGCGATCGGCGTCGGCGGCAGCCCGGTGCGGTTGCGCGTGTTGTACGGGTTGTCGCTCTCGAGCTGCGAGACGCGGAGCGCCTCCGTGCCGGGGACGTCGAGCCCGTAGCGGATCGTGGCGTCGATCCCGAGCGGCATCCCCGCCTTCAGCCGGTTGTAGATCACGGCCGCGACCTTCGGGCGCTCGTCGGGCGCGATCGTCTCCTTCTCGACCATCGACGCGATGATCAGGACGTCGTAGGGCGTCAGATTCTTCTTCCTCGCGGCGGCGAGATCGACCTTGGCCCAGTTCGCGTCGAAGAACTCGAGCTGGTCGGCGACGAGCTGCGCAGCAGTCGTCTTCGGGGTGAACTCGTAGGTCGCCGGGAACAGGAATCCCTCGGTCCCCTTCGCGTCCTTGCGGAAGGCGGCAGGCACCGTCGCAACCTTCGAGGCGGCCGCGTAGGCGTTGCCGGAGAGCCTCGGCGTCACCTTGCGCTTCGTCTTCGCGATCTGGCGAACCTCGGCGACGCGCTCGACCATCTCCTTGCGGTTGAAGCCCTCGGGGAAGACGACCCGGAGAATCGTCGGCTTCGGCGCCGCGATCGTGGCCGTGGCCGGGGGCTCGTCGGAGCCGCCCCCGCCGAACGCCGTCACCCCGAGCCACAGCGCGAGGCCGAGGAAGCCGATCAGGAGCAGCGCGGCGAATGCCCGCCTGCGCGCGATCTGGCCCTTCGGCGGGCGGCGCTCCGGCCGGCCCGGCCTGGGTGGCATCACGGGCTCGACGTTCACTGCGGTCGACCCGTCCATGCCAACCAGCTCTCGAGCAGGTGCGCGGCCGCGCGTGCGTCCTCGGGCGCCTTCGAGGAAGGCCCCGACGCCGCGATCGAGGTCGTGAAGCGCTCGTCGAACGACTCGACCGGGACGTCGAGCACGCTTTCGAGCGAGGCGACGAACGCGGCCGTCTCCTCCGCCTGCGCCCCTGCCTCGCCGCGGAGCGTCAGCGGCAGCCCGACGACGACACGCTCGGCGCCCTCGGCCGCGACGAGCACGGCGAGCTCGCGCAGCCCGGCCTGCGTCGCCGCCCGCTCGACGACGCCGAGCGGGCGCGCGAGCGTCCCGGTCGCGTCCGAGACCGCGACACCCGTCCGCGCCGAGCCGTAATCCAGGGCGATCACCTTCAGCCGAGTGCCTCGATGATCGTCTTCTCCGCGAGCGCGACCGCGCTGTCGAGCCCGGCCGCGTCCTTGCCGCCCGCGCGCGCCATCGTCGGCCGGCCGCCGCCCTTGCCGCCGATCAGGGCCGCAGCCTCGCGGATCACCTCTCCGGCGTTGACGCCGCGTCCCTCGAGCGATTTGTCGAGGTTGATCAGCAGCTGGGCGGCGCCGTTGTCGCGCAACCCGACGATCACGGCCGCGGGCGCGTGTGTTGCTTTCAGCCTGTCGGAGACGTCGAGCGGGTCGCCGCTCGTGACGTCGACGACGAGGACGTTGACGCCGCCCGCCGCGGTCTCGCGGGTGACGGTGAAGTCGGCCTCGGCCTTGCCACCGCCGGCACCGCCCTGCTTCGCCTCCTTGCGGGCCTTCGCCAGCTCGTGCCGCAGCTCGTCGCCCTCCCGGGCGCGCTCGTGCAGGAGCGCGAAGGCGGCGGCCGAGGTGACCGCCTCGATCCGGCGTGCGCCGGAGCCCACCGAGCCTTCGGAGAGGATCACGAACGGGCCGATCTCGGCGGTCGAGCGGACGTGGGTGCCGCCGCAGAGCTCGCGGGAGAAGCCGTCGATCTCGACGACGCGGACGATCTCGCCGTACTTCTCGCCGAAGAGCATCTGCGCGCCGAGCCGCCGCGCCTCGTCGATCGGCGTCTCGAAGATCCTGACCGGGCGGTTCGCGAATACCTGCTCGTTGACGAGCTCCTCGACCCGGGCGCGCTCCTCGCCGGTCAGCGCCTGCTCGTGCGTGAAGTCGAAGCGCAGCTTGTCGGGTCTGACCGCGGAGCCCGCCTGCTGGACGTGCTCGCCGAGGACGCGCCGGAGCGACTCGTGCAGCAGGTGCGTCGCGGTGTGGTTCGCCATCGTCGGGAACCGGACCGTCCAGGGCACGACCGCCTTGACCCGGTCGCCGACGGCGAAGCCCTGACCCTCGAAGACGAGCGTCTGGTCGTCGCCGAGCCCGACTGCGTCGCGCAGCAAGGCGCGCGCACCCGTCTCGTCGTGCTCGATCCACCCCGCGTCGGTCACCTGCCCGCCGCCGGACGGATAGAACGGCGAGCGCTCGAGCTTGGCCTCGAAACTGCCGTCCCCGAGGTCGTTGAACGCCACGATCGCCGTCAGCACCTCGGTCTGCTCGTAGCCGACGAACTCGGACGGCGGCCCGGACAGCACGCCCGCCGTGCGGGAGCCGCCGCCGCGCGAGACCTCGCGGTGCTCGGCCATCCGCTCGCGGTAGCCGTCCTCGTCCACGGGCAGGCCGCGCTCGACCGCCAGCTCCGTCGTCAGCTCGAACGGGAAGCCGTACGTCGCAGTCAGGTCGAACGCGTCCTTGCCGGAGATCGCGCCGCCCGCGGCGACGTCCTCGAACAGCTTCATCCCGCGCGCCAGCGTCTCGGTGAAGCGCTCCTCCTCTGCGCGCAGCACGTCGCGGATCCGCTCGCGGTTCTCCGGCAGCTCGGGGAACCACTGGCCCATCTGCTCGACGACGACGTCGCTGATCCCCCAGAGCTCGTCCAGCCCGATCGTCCGCGCCTGCTGGACGGCGCGGCGGATGATCCGGCGCAGGACGTAGCCGCGGCCCTCGTTCGACGGCGTGACGCCGTCGCCGACGAGGAAGGTCATGCCGCGGCCGTGGTCGGCGAGCACCCGGTGCGCCTTCGTCGCGGCGTCCGAGTCGCCGAATGCGACGCCGCTCTCCGATGCG
>JANPKC010000278.1:0-2427 GCA_031425855.1 Actinomycetes bacterium
GGCCGCGCTCGAGCACCTCGGCGGCCTCGACGCGATCGTCGCGAGCGCCGGCTTCCAGCACGTCGCGCCGATCGAGGAGTTCCCGGAGGAACGCTGGGACGCGCTGCTCGCCGTCCTGCTGACGAGCCCCTTCCTGCTCGCCCGGTACGCGTGGGAGGCGCTGCGCGAGTCGGGCGACGGCCGCTTCCTCGCCGTCGCGTCCGTCCACGGCCTGGTCGCGTCGCCCCACAAGGCGGGCTACGTGGCTGCGAAGCACGGCCTGCTCGGCCTCGTCAAGGTGCTGGCGCTCGAAGGCGCAGAGCACGGCATCTCTGCGTCGGCGATCTGCCCCGGCTACGTCCGCACGCCGATCGTCGAGTCGCAGATCGAGGCGCAGGCGGCCGCGACCGGCGTGGCGCCCGACCGCGTCGTCGAGGACGTGCTGCTCGCGCCGCAGGCCGTGAAGCGGATGCTCGAGCCGGAAGAGGTGGCGGAGACGGCCGCGTTCCTGCTCGGCCCCGGCGGGCGCGCGTTCACCGGCGCCCCGGTCGTGATGGACCTCGGCTGGACGGCGCGCTAGCGCTCGAGCTCGTCGCGCGAGACCGAGCCGAGCAGCCCCTCGACGAGATCCTCGGGCACGACCGCGTCGCGGCGGCGCAGCGCCACGATCGGACGGCGAACCGGCTCGTAGCCTTCGATCGCGACCTCCCGGAGGGCTCCCGAGCTGAGCTCCTCCCGCACCGCGGTGTAGGGGAGGAAGGCGATCCCTAGCCCGTGCTCGACCATCTTCTTCGTCGCGTCGACGTTGTCCAGCTCCATCACGCCGCGCGGCACGACGCCCGCCTCCCGGAAGAACGCGCTCGTCAGCACGAAGTAGCTCGAGGTGCGGTCGAACAGGATCAGCCGCTCGGCACCGAGCTCGTGGACGACGATCGAGGTCTCGTCGGCGAAGCGGTGGCCCGGGTGCACGACGAGCACGATCTCGTCCTCGTAGAGCGGCGAGCTGACGACCGCGGGGTGCGGCAGCTCGCGGACGAGACCGATCTGCACCTGCTCGCGCAGCACCATCTCGAGCACCTCCTCCGAGTGGCCTGTGCGCACGATCAGGTGGACGTTCGGGAAGCTCGCCTGGAAGCGCCGGAGGACGAGCGGCAGCACGTAGGTCGAGATCGCGGGGGCGGCGCCGACGATCAGCTCGCCGACGCGGCCCTCGCGCAGCTCGCGCAGGAGCTCGCGACCGCTCGCCAGCGACTGCAGGGCGCGCTGCGCATGCGGGCGGAAGGCGCGCCCCTCCGCGGTCAGGCGCATCCCGCGCGCCGTCCGCACGAACAGCTCGACCCCGAGCTCCCGCTCGAGCTTCTTGATCCGCGTCGTCAACGCCGGCTGCGTCACATACAGCACCGCCGCCGCCGCCGAGACCGACCGCCGCTCGGCGACGGTCAGGAACGCCTCGACCTGGGAGAGAAGCATCGCCGAGATATTACTCTCGTTTATCGGACAGATCGAAAGGTTCGATTTGCCGTATACCGGAGAGACGGTCACCGTGAGGGCAGAGAACCGCTCGCCAACCGGAGGGGACCCGACATGAACGCCACCGCTGCGAAGGACGCCATCGATCTCGGACGCGAATGGACCGAGGCCGACCGCTGGGACGGGATCGACCGCGACTACACGCCCGAGGACGTCATCCGGCTGCGCGGGTCGCTCCGGATCGAGCACACGCTCGCCCGCCACGGCGCCGAGAAGCTCTGGCGGCTGCTCGCGGAGGACGACTACATCGCGGCACTCGGCGCCCTCACCGGCGGCCAGGCCGTGCAGATGGCGAAGGCCGGGCTGAAGGCGATCTACCTCTCCGGCTGGCAGGTTGCGGCGGACGGAAACCTCGCCGCCGACGTCTACCCCGACCAGAGCCTCTACCCCGCCAACAGCGTCCCCGCGATGGTGAAGCGGCTGAACAACGCGCTCATGCGCGCCGACCGGATCGAATGGGCGGAGGACAAGGCCGACGCGGTCGACTACCTGCTCCCGATCGTCGCGGACGCGGAGGCGGGCTTCGGCGGGCCGCTGAACGCGTTCGAGCTGATGAAGGGGATGATCGAGTCCGGTGCGGCGGCCGTCCACTTCGAGGACCAGCTCTCGTCGGAGAAGAAGTGCGGCCATCTCGGCGGCAAGGTGCTCGTGCCGACCGGCCAGTTCATCCGCACGCTCCTGGCAGCGCGGCTCGCGGCCGACATGCTCGGCGTGCCGACGCTCCTCGTCGCCCGCACCGACGCCGACGCGGCGACGCTGATCACGAGCGACGCCGACGAGCGCGACGCCGAATTCATCACCGGCGAGCGCACGCCCGAGGGCTTCTACCGCGTTCGCTCCGGCCTCGAGGCGGCGATCGCCCGCGGCCTCTCCTACGCCCCCTACGCCGACATCGTCTGGATGGAGACGTCGACTCCC
>JANPKC010000279.1:0-2840 GCA_031425855.1 Actinomycetes bacterium
GACCGACCTCGTGCTCGCGGGCCGGTTCGACGCAGGTGTGGCGGCGGGAAGCCGGCTCGACGTGGTCGAGTACGTCTGGCAGGCCACCGGGGACTTCACCGCCGGCTTCCCGGTGCTCCCGGCGGTGCTCGTCGCCACGGCGGCGGGGCTGGCGGTGCTCCCGCGCGAGACGCGGATCCTCGCGGCCTGCGCGGCGCTCGTCCCGCTCGCAGCCCTCGTCGTCGCCCGCAGCACCGGCTCGCCCGAGACGCGGCACCTGATCTTCCTCCTCCCCTTCGTCGCGCTCGCCGCCGGCGCCGGCGTCGCGCGGCTCGGGCGCGTGTGGGGCACTGCCGTGCTCGCGGCGCTCGTGGTCGCGCAGGTCGCCTGGACCTGGGACCGGACGCCCGAGCTCTTCGAGTGGGAGCCGGACGTGCGCCAGCAGGCACGGGCGGACGCGGCGGCGTACGTCGCCGGCGTGACCGGGCCGGACGACGTGCTACTCGGCTACGACCCGCTGTACCTGCAGGCGTGGGAGCTGAACCCGGACGTGCCGCTCGTCGTCCTCCCCCGCGCCGACGCCGATCTCGCGCTCCACAACCTGCTGCTGCTGCAACGGCCGCTGGGGCATGGCATCTGGGTGCTCGACGCGAGCAAGACGACGAACATCGAACGGTCGCTCCAGATCCCGCGCGTCTCCCCCAGGCCGGCATCGGCCTTCGAGGTGCGCGACTTCGGCCCGTTCCTCGTCATCCGCACGCGCGAGCCCGTGGTGACCCCGAAGCGGTACCTCGAGCGGGCAGGCCAGGCGATGCTCGTCGGCAAGCGGCTCTACCTGGGCGACGCGGACATCAACCTGCCGACGATCGAGCGCGCCGCGAGGGCGCTGCGCGGCTACGGCGCGAGCCGCTCGCTCTCGACCAGCTCGCGGTAGCAGGGCGCCTCCTCGAAGGCCGCGAGCCCGGCCGGCGTCTGGCGCTTGCGGTCCTTCGGCCGGAGCCGGCGCGCGGCGGCGATCGCCGCCGAGGCGCCGACGGCCGCGCCGACGAGGAAGGAGCGCGTTCGCGAGCGGCGTCTCTCGTCGTCCATGGGAAGATCGTAGGCGTGATCGTGACCCTGGGCGACCTGCTGCTCGACGTGATCGTGCGGCTCTCGCAGCCGCTCGCGGAGGGAGCCGACGCGGACGCGGTCACGCAGCTCGGCCCGGGCGGGCAGGCGGCGAACGTGGCCGCCTGGATCGCGGAGCTCGGCAGTGAGGCGTGCTTCGTCGGCAAGCGCGCCGACGACGAGGCGGGACGTACGGCGGCCCGCGGGCTCGAGCGCTACGGCGTCGACGTCCGGGGCCCGGTCGTCGCCGGCCGCACCGGCACCGTCGTCTCGCTCGTTGATGTCGACGGCGGCCGGACGATGGCCTCCGACCGCGGCGTCTCGCCCGACTTCCGCGCCGACGAGCTCGACGCAGCCTGGCTCGACGGCTGCACGCACCTCCACCTCCCCGGCTACTCGCTCCTGCGCTCGCCGATCGACGAGACCGCGCTGCTGGCCGCTGCGCTCGCGCCGCGCCTCTCGGTCGACCTCTCCTCCTGGAGCGCGATCCGCGACTTCGGCCCGGCCCGGTTCCGCGAGCGGCTGGAGGCTCTCGCACCCGCGATCGTCTTCGCCAACGAGGACGAGGAGCGGATCCTCGGCGGCCCGCTTGCGGGGACGGAGTGGGTGCTGAAGCGCGGCCCGCTGGGCGCCCGCTTCGGCGACCGCGAGCTGGCGGCCGTGCCCGCCGTGGCGGTCGACACGACGGGAGCGGGCGACGCGCTCGCCGCGGGCTATCTCGTCGGCGGCGCCGAGCTCGCGCTCGAGGCGGCGGCGCGCTGCGTGGCGCAACTAGGGTCGATGCCGTGAAGGATCTGCTCACCGTCTCCGACGAGGTCGGCCAGGCGCTCGCCGAGCGGCGGCCGGTCGTCGCACTCGAGACGACCCTCGTGGCGCACGGCTTCCCGCCCGGGGAGGGCGTCGAGGTCGGGCTCGAGAGCGAGCGCCGTGTCCGCGAGGCGGGTGCCGTGCCGGCGACGATCGGCATCCTCGACGGACAGCTGCGCGTGGGCCTCTCCGAGGACGAGCTGGGCCGGTTCACCGCCGACGC
Source organism: Actinomycetes bacterium (assembly GCA_031425855.1). Classification (GTDB taxonomy): domain Bacteria; phylum Actinomycetota; class Thermoleophilia; order Gaiellales; family Gaiellaceae; genus Gaiellasilicea. The sequence continues at coordinate 2,117 of JANPKC010000279.1, forward strand.
GCGCAAGGTCGGGCCGCGCGACCTTGCCGCCGCGATCGTCCAGGGCGCCGTCGGCGCGACCACGGTCGGCGGCACCCTCGCCGCCTGCCGCGCGGCCGGGATCGGCTTCATGGGAACCGGCGGCCTCGGCGGCGTCCACCGCGGCTTCCCCGACCCTCCGGACGTGTCGGCAGACCTGGGCGAGCTGATCCGGACCGAGGCGCTGATCGTCTGCTCAGGCGTGAAGTCGATCCTCGACGTGCCCGCGACCGCCGAGCTGCTGGAGACGCTCGGCGTGCCCGTGCTCGGCTACCGCACCGACGACCTGCCGCTCTTCTACGCCGCCCACGGCGGCCCGCCCGTCTCCGCCCGCGTCGAGTCGGCCGAGGAGGCGGCGCAGGTCGCGCGCGCGCACTGGCGGCTCGGCCGCCACACCTCGATCCTGCTCGGCCGGCCCGCGGAGGACAGCCTCGACGACGTCGAGCCGCTGATCGAGCGGGCGCTCGCCGACGCGCACGACCAGGGCATCGCCGGCCAGCAGGTGACACCGTTCGTGCTCTCCTTTCTCCATCGCGAGTCGGGCGGGCGCACGCTCGCCGCGAACCGAGAGCTGATCGCCGCCAACGCACGTCTCGCCGGGGAGGTCGCAGTCGCCTATGCCGCTCTATGACGCCGTCAGGGAGCTGACACTCACGATCGAGCGTGTCGAGCACGAGCAGCTCGCACTCCCGCTCGGCTTCATGAC
>JANPKC010000280.1:0-2433 GCA_031425855.1 Actinomycetes bacterium
GCGGGACGCTCGAGCTGAGCGGATAGGGATGGAAGGCGAAGCCGTCGAGCGGCGGCCTCGTCCGGCCGCTCGCCCGGTGGGCGGCGCCGAGGTCGCGGATGAACGTCGTCGGCGAATGCGTGTCGCGGCCGGTCCCGGGCCGGTCGATCCCCCGCGGCGCGAGCGCGCCGCCCCAGACGGTCATATCCGGATCGGCGCGCTTGACCGCCTCGTAGACCTCGATCAGGAGGGCGAGGTAGGCGGGCGCGGCGACGTCGCCGCCCTCCGCGTCGAACTGCGGCATCCAGAAGCGGTTCAGGTTCGGCTCGTTGCCGACGATCACGTCGCGGATCTCGGGCGCGTCGCGCATGATCGCGGTGACGTAGGCGGCAAACTCGGCGCGCGCTTCCGGTGTCAGCGGCGTCGTCGCCGACCCGGGGTGGTAGACGCCCAGGAAGATCCGCGTCTCGCCCGCGCGCTCGACGACGCCGCGGAGGACGGCGATCTCCTCCTCGGGCGGCGCGGACAGGCCCGGCTGCCAGAAGCTCGTGATCCCGACCGCGCCGAAGCCGGCCTGCTGGAGCTGGCCGAATGCCGGCCCGGGATGGCGGACGGCGTCGTCGACCGCGCCCACCAGGAAGCGACTCTCGTCGTCGCCGCCGCAGCCCGCGAGCGTCAGCGCCGCGAGAGCGAGCGCACCGAGAACGGCGTGCTTGCGCGCACGACGACCGTGCCGGGCCGCGTCGCGTGTACGAACGTGACCGAGAGCTTGTAGTCGCCGGGCGCAACCCTGGCCCCGAGCTGGAACGACTGGCGCGCGCCCGAGTTCGAGCGGCCGTTGCGCCAGGCCGTCACCGATCCGGCCGGGAGCCGGATCAGGCGTGCTCGATAGACGCAGTCGCGGTCGCACCGGAGCGAGATCCTACGGTCCCGCGGCGCGAAGGCGACGACCGGCCTGATCGCGACGGCGCACTTGCCGAGCGCACCGCTCGAGATCGCGTCCATCGTGTCGCGGACGACCCCGAGCGACGCCTTCGGCGTCCCGTCGGGGTAGTAGAGCCCCGACTGCCAGCCGAGGAGGCCGGGCTCGTCCTGGGCGTGGAAGAGAAGGACGCCGGCGACGTTCGACTGGCAGTAGGCGAGCCGCAGCGCCTGCGCGTACGCGGCGGCCTGGGCGAGCTCGTCCACCGGCTTCGTCGTCGCGGGCTCGCGGCCGGCGTAGTGCGCCGCCTTCTCGCCGGGCACGATCGACTCGATCCCGTACTCGTCGTAGAGGATCGGCAGCCCCGAGCCGACCTGCGCGGTGCCGTCGAACGCCTTCCCGAGCAGCCGCACGAGCTTGTTCTGGTCGATCAGCGCCAGGTGGTCGGGATCGGTCGGCGGCAGGTCGACGGCCGAGCTCGAGTTGATCCCGTACGGGTGGAAGGCCAGGCCGTCCATGAACGGCGTCGTGCGGTCGCTTGCCGCGTACGCCTCGCCCCACTCGCGAATGAAGCGCGTCGGCGAGATCGTGTCGCGGCCGGTGTACGGCTTGTCGACGCCGCGAGGCGCGAGCGCGCCGCCCCAGACGGTCGTCTCCGGCGCGGCCGCCTTGATCGCGTCGTACGCCGTTCCGAGCAGCGCCAGGTACGCGGCCGGCGAGGCACCCGTGCCGTCGAGCTCGAACTGCGGCATCCAGAAGCGGTTCAGGTTCGGCTCGTTGCCCACGATCACGTCGCGGAAGGTGGGGTTCGCCTTCACGATCTCGGCCATGTAGGAGCCGAACTCCGCCCGCGAGACGGGTGTGAGCGGCGTCGTCCGCGAGCCCGCGTGGTAGACGGAGACGTAGACGCGGACGCCGTGCAGCGCCGCCGCGGCTGCGACGTTCGCGAGCACCGCAGCCTCGTGCTCGGTCGGCGCGGAGAGCCCCGGCTCCCAGGTGCTCGTGACCCGGACGGCGCGGAACCCTGCCAGCCGCAGCAGCCCCATCGATGCCTCCGACTCGACGAGGGTCGCCGAGCGAACCGCGTCCTCGGCGGCCCCGAGCGCGATTGACGAGCCGCCCGCGTGCGCCGCGGGGGCGAGGACGAGCGTCGCCGCCAGAGCTGCCAGGAGAGCCTTCACGCCGGGGCTAAGGTAGCCGCCGTGGCAGACGTTCGCGACAAGCTGAAGGGTCTTCCGGCCAAACCGGGCGTCTATCTCTTCCGGGACGAGCGCGGCGACGTGCTCTACGTCGGCAAGGCCAAGTCGCTGCGTCCGCGCGTCCGCTCCTACTTCCAGGAAGGGCGCGGCGACAACCGTGCCTCGATCCCGCGGCTCGTGCCGCGGATCGCCGACCTCGAGGTGATCGTCACCGGCAGCGAGGTCGAGGCGCTGCACCTGGAGCAGAACCTCGTCAAGCGCCACCGGCCGCCCTTCAACGTGCGGCTGCGCGACGACAAGTCGTTCCCGTACATCGCGGTCACGATCGAGGAC
>JANPKC010000281.1:0-3392 GCA_031425855.1 Actinomycetes bacterium
CGGCCGCGGAAGCGGCCGGTCGCGCGCAGCGTGTGGGTGTGAAAACCGTAGGCATGGCCTGCTGAGAGGGTATCAGCAGGCTCATGCGGGCTGCGGTGGGGCTACGCGGCGGCCGGGCGAAGCCGCGCGCGGCGGGCGCGGACGGCGCGCAGCCGCTGGGAGAGGCGGGCCCAGGCCCACGGCTCGAGCTCGGCGTAGCGCGTCTCGTTCTGCGCCCGTGTGGCCTCGAGGTACTCGAACCAGGCGTCCGCTTCCTCGATCTGAAGCAGCTCTTCCGCGTGCTCGGAACCGACCATCTCGCCTCCCTCCCGTCGTTTCCGGAACCATAGGACCCGGACCGGACGGAGGGGCTCAGGCGGAAGCGGCCCGCCCGTCGGCGACCGACCCGAAGTAGCGCATCGCCGCCTCGCCGAGCGCACGCGTGCCCGCGTAGGCGATCCCGCCCTTCACCGCCCAGCCGGCGACCGGGATCGCCCCCAGCAGCTGCCGCGCCGCGGCCCGGAAGCCGAACCCGGCCGCGACCGTGGCGAGCACCTCGGGCAGGCGCTGCTGGTCGACCTCGACGCCGTACGCGGCGCCGAGCCGGAGCACGAGCCTGATCTGGTTCAGGGTGAGGACGGGGAAGTCGGCGCCCGGCACGAAGATCGCGACGGCGAGGATCCCGTTCTTGCGCGAGAACGACTCGATCAGCTCGCGGCAGAGCGGCTCGCGGAGGACGGGCAGGCGCGCCGCGAGGCCGGTGCCGCCTTCGCCGAGCCGGGCGGCGACGGCTCGGGCGATCTCCTCGACCGGGAAGCCCTCGCCGGGGCGGCATTTGACGATGTCGGTGGCGAGCACGTACGGCACCTCGAAGTCCTCGGTACCCGTCTGGACGACCACGACCGGCACCCTGGCTCGCTTCGCCGCCTTCAGCTCCAGCTCGTCCTCCTCGGTCGGCACGCCGGCGAGGATGCGGACGAGGGCGTCGGCGTCCTCCACTCGACCGCCGACGCGCACGGCTCCGGACGCGGCGCCCCGGCCGAGCTCCCTCTCGAGCTGCGCCGCGAGCGGGCCGCTGACGAGGAGCGGCTTCGTCGCGTCGGCGGCGATCTTCAGCTCGCGCAGCAGCCCCCAGACGGCCATCGGGCTGAGCGTCCGCGCCATCAGCGCGCCGCCCGGCGGCGGCCGACGTGGCCGCGCGCGTAGATCGCCTGCAGCACCCCGATCGCGACGATGTTCATCACCATCGAGGAGCCGCCCACGGTCACGAAGGGGAGCGGGATCCCCGTCACGGGTGCGATCCCCATCGTCATGCCGACGTTGACGAAGATCTGGAAGAGGAAGGCGATCACGATCCCGCCCGCGACGATCGCCGAGAACGCATCGCGCGCGACGGTGATCACCCGCAGGCCGCGCCAGACGATCAGCAGGTAGAGCCCGAGCAGGAGGGCAGCGCCGAAGAAGCCGCGCTGCTCGGCGAGGGCGGCGAAGACGAAGTCGGTGTGGTGCTCGGGCAGGTAGTCGAGCCGCGTCTGGGTCGCGCCCTGGACGCCGCGGCCGTCGAGCCCGCCCGAGCCGACCGCGGTGATCGACTGCGTCTGGTTGTAGGCCGTGCCGGCCGGATCCTCCTCGAGGTTCGTGAAGTTGAGCCGTGCGGCCTGGTAGGGCTCGAGCACCTCGACGCCGGCGGCCGGAAGGAACCAGACGACGCTCGACGCGAGCAGCGCGACGGCGCCGACGAGCAGCGCGAGATGGCTCCAGCGGATGCCCGCCACGAACAGGCACGCGACGAGCGCCGCGCCGTAGACGAGGGCGGTGCCGAGGTCGGGCTGCTTGAAGACGAGCGCGATCGGGAGCGCGGCGAGGCCGATCGCCTGCAGCACCACCCGCGGCTCGTGCAGCCGCCGGGCGCGGTCGGCGAGGAAGCCGGCCAGCGCGAGCACGAACAGGAGCTTCCCGAACTCGGAGGGCTGGAACTGGAACGGGCCGATCTCGATCCACCGCTTCGAGCCGCGGGTCGCGTCGGCGAGCGGGAACACGAGCAGCATGCCGACAAGGGTCAGCGCGAAGATCGGCTTCTGGGCGCGCCGGTATCGCTCGGGGTCGATCGCAAGCGCGACCAGGAAGCCGGCGAAGCCGAGCCCGGCCGCGATCGCCTGGCGCACGACGTAGTAGTCCTCGTCGCCCTCGACGTCGAACCGCGTGATCCCCGCCACCGCCCAGAGGCCGTAGCCGACGATCGCGCCGACCGCGAGCAGCAGGATCCAGTCGAGCCGGCGCACGAAGCCGACGACGTCGACGTGGTCGCGCCCGAGCGGGCGGGCGTGAGACGCGTGCTCAATCACTGGCCACGACCGCCTGGACACCGGCCCGCTCGCCGAACCACTGCTCGAAGACCTTCAGCGCCGCCGGGGCCGCGACGGAGCCGCCGTGACCGCCGTTCTCGATCACCGCGCAGACCACGATCGGCGTCCGCGTCACGCCGCCGGTGGTCACGTAGTCGTTGCCGTCGAAGGGCCCCCAACCGCACCACCACGCCTGGTCCTCGAGATGGCCCACGGGATAGCCCGGCAGGTTGACCACCTTCTCTGCGGTCCCGGTCTTGCCCGCGACCGGGACCGGGAAGCTGCCGAAGACGCCAGAGGACGTGCCGTTCGCGTCGTGCGTCGCCTCGTAGAGGCCGTCGCGCACGACCCGGAGCGCCTCCTGGTCGACGCCGATCTCCTTCGCCGGCGTCGCCGGGAACGTCCTGATCGGCACGGCCGGCTCGCCCTCGGCCGCCGGCCGCTCGGCGGACTGGACGAGGTGCGGCTTCACGAGCTTGCCGCCGTTCGCCAGGGCGGCGTAGAACACCGCCATCTGGAGCGGCGTCACCGTGATGTCCTTCTGGCCGATCGCCATCTGGATCATGTCGCCCGGGTTCCAGGCCCGGTCGATGCCGGTGTAGGCCTCGCGGCGCCAGGCGGGCGTCGGCAGGAGGCCGGTCGCCTCGCCGCCGATGTCGAGCCCGGTCGCCCCGCCGAAGCCGAACTTCCTCGCCCAGGACTGCATCTTCGTCCAGTAGGGACGCTCGCGCTCGCCGCGCTCGAAGTAGCGGTTGCCGACGTCGTAGAAGTACGTGTCGCACGACTGCGACAGGGCCGTGGTCAGCGTCATCGGCATGTTCGTGTACGGGTTCCAGTTCCGGAACTTCTGCTCGTCGAGCCCGTAGGTCGCCTCCGGCGTGCACTGGATGTACTCGTGCGGCGAGAGCATCCCGTCGGAGATCGCCGCCAGCGCCGTCAGCGGCTTGAACGTCGACCCGGGCGGATAGACGCCGGCGATCGCGCGGTTGATCCCGGGGTAGTTCCGCTCCTTCGCGACCTTCTCGACCGTCAGCGGCTCGAGCTTCTTCGGGTCGACGCGGCCGACGT
>JANPKC010000282.1:0-2373 GCA_031425855.1 Actinomycetes bacterium
GCCAGCGCCCGACCGCGGCGGCGTAGGCGTCGATCGTGCCGCGGGGCCGGTTGCGCACGGAGAGCGGCGCGCCGGTGGCGTCGGACTCGAACAGGGTGTAGAAGAAGAAGCGCTTTGGCCCGTGCGCGGGACGGGTGAGGAACGGGACCGTCGGCCGGTGCGCGTGGCGTCCGCGGTAGCAAGTGATGTTGACCGCGGCGGCCGTCAGGCCCGCGTCCTCGAGCGCCTCGTAGACCGTGACCGCGTTCCGGCCGAGATGGCTCGCGTTGAGGCCGTAGATGGTGTCGATCAGTGACTGCTTCGTCCCGGCCGCGCGGACGGCGCCGAACGACGAGCCGTACTCGACGAGCCGCCGCTCGCCGCGGTGATACCAGACGAGGTGCGGGATCTCGTGCACGTCCGGGTGCGAGCCCGTGGCGAGCGCCGACAGGCAGACCGGCGTGAGCGAGGGGAACGTCGAGATCGCCCGCCGATAGCGGCCGTGCTCGGCGAGCAGGCCCAGCGAGGGGGCCGCTCCCCGCTCGAGCGTGTCCTCCAGCATCGACGGCGTCAGGCCGTCGATCACGATCAGGATCAGTGACTTAGTCGCGGGCAAGAGAACGCAGGCCGGCGTACCGGTCGGCCTGGGTGCGGCGAAGGCGTGCGGCGAGCACGGGGAGCGCCAGCGACTCGAGATAGCCCGCGCCGGGGACGAAGGCGAGCCCCGCAAGGCCGGCGGCGACCGCGGCGACGATCAGTGCGAGGCCGCCCCGCGTCCCGCCACGACGAAGAGCGCCCACGACGACGATCACGGCGGCGGCGGCGCCGACGAGGCCTCCGAGCAGGCCGCCCGCGATCTCGGCCCAGTCCTCGATCACGACCCCTGCGACCGCCCCGGCAACGCCGGCGAGCACCACGGCGGCCGCGCGCCCGAGCGGGGTCGACGAGAGCACTCCGGCGAAGAGCACGCCCAGCGCCGTGCCGATCCCGAGCGCCAGTCCGATCGTGTACCAGTCCCCCATCGGGGTCAGTGTAAAGATGGCCGGCGTTTGGACGGGGCGTTTTCTGGACATACAACACTCGACCCGTTCGACCGCTGTCTCAGGAGGAGAATCCGTGAACGACGACCGGCCGCTGCTCGTGTTCTTCTGGTCCGAGCGCTCGGGCCCCGCCCGCCGGATGGAGAGCTTGCTCGCCCATCTGGAGCGCAAGGAGCGCGACCGCCTCCGTGTCCGCCGCGTCGACGTGGACGAGTCTCCCGAGATCGCCGAGCGCTTCCAGGTCGACGTCGTGCCGACGCTCGTCCTCGTCAAGGACAAGCGCGCCGTCTCCCGCCTCGACGGCCGCACCAGCGCGCCGAAGATCGAGGCGATGCTCGAGCCGCACCTGCCCGCGCTCGCCGCCGCGTAAAACCGACCCGGCGCGAGACGCGTAGGTCGTTGTGACGGGCCTGCCGCCCGTCTGACGACCAACGGGGAGGTTCGTATGTCGAAGCTCGCACTCAGGGTCATCGCCGTCACAGGCGTGATCGCACTGCTCGGCGTCGGCTCGTACGCGATCGCCGGCGGGGGGACGAAGAACTTCAACGACGTCCGGCTCACGGGCTACGAGGAGAACCCTGACGTCTCCACAGTGGGAACCGGCTCGTTCGAGGCGCGGCTGTCCGACGACGGCACGTCGCTCCGCTACAAGCTCAGCTACTCGGGGCTCGAGGGCACGGTCACGCAGTCGCACGTCCACTTCGGCAAGCGGGCGATCAACGGGGGCATCTCGTTCTGGCTCTGCGAGACGACGACGAATGCGTCTCCGTCCGCCTCGACGCCGACCTGCCCTGCGCCGGGCGGGACGGTCGAGGGCACCATCACCGCGGCCGAGGTCGTCGGCCCGACCGCCCAGGGAATCGAGGCGCTGAACCTCGCCGAGATCCTCGCGGCGATGCGGGCCGGACACGCCTACGCCAACGTGCACACGACGAAGTGGCCCGGCGGCGAGATCCGCGCACAGGTCAAGAAGCGCCACGGCGACCACCGGGGCGGTAAGGACGACGACTAGGAGGAGAGGCCGGACTCGAGGCGAGCGATCACGTCGAGCGTGAACGCCGCAGCCCGCGCCCCGTCGACGACGCGATGGTCGAACGTGACCGAGACGTTGCCGATCTGGCGGACGACGATCTCCCCGTCGCGGACGACGGGGCGTGGGCCGATCCGGTGCAGCCCGAGGATCCCGACCTCGGGGTGGTTCACGAGCGGGGTCACGAGGAGGCCGCCGAGCTTGCCGGCGCTCGTGACGGTGAAGGTGCCGCCGCGGAGCTCCTCCCGCTTCAGCGTCCCGGCCCGCGCCGCCTCCGCGAGCCGCGAGACCTCAGCGGCGAGCGCCTCCAGCGACTCGGTGCCG
>JANPKC010000283.1:0-3602 GCA_031425855.1 Actinomycetes bacterium
CGCGGGCCCCCGCCCCGGCGCGCGGGCGGGCGCCGCGGCCCGGGCGCCCCCCCCCCCCCGCCGCCCCCCCCCCCGGCCCCAGGTCAACGCGAAGCAGATGCGCCTGCTCGAGGTGGTGGCCGACGATCTCGTCGAGCCCGGGGCTCCCGCCCGCGCGCTCCTCCGCCCAGCCCGCGAAGCGCTCGTGCAGCTCGGCACGCGTCCGCTTCGGCGTCGCCTCGTAGGCAGCGTCGCGGATCAGGATGTGGCCGAAGCGGAAGCCGTCCTCGCCTGCGAACGTGCGGGCGTCCGGCCTGATCAGCCCCTTGCGCACGAGAGCCTGCAGCCGCCCGGCCACCCCGGCGACCTCGCCGGGCGGGGACAGGTCGGCGACGCCGCCCCACCAGAACACCTGTCCCATCACCGCCGCCCGCTGCAGCACCGCCCGCTCCTCGTCCTCGAGGCGGTCGAGCCGGGCTGCGAGCACGGCCTGGACGGTGCCGGGAACGGGCAGTTGGTCGACCTCGTGCAGCGGCTCGAGCCGTCCGTTGCGCTCGACGAGGACGCCGTCCTCCACGAGCATCCGCAGCATCTCCTCGAGGAAGAGCGGGTTGCCCCCGGTGATGCGGCTGACTGCGTCGGCCGCTTCCGGGTCGAGCGGACCTGCCAGGTTCTCGAGCAGCGTTCGGGCATGCTCGCGCGTGAGCGCCGCCAGCTCGATCGTCGTCCCCGTCCAGCTCGCTCGGACCTCGGCGAGGTCGGGCCGCGCGAGGCAGCAGACGAGGATCGGCGCACCCCTGCTCCAGCCGGCGAGGTACTCGACGAGATCGAGGAAGGCCGGCGCCGCCCACTGGACGTCGTCGAGCACGAGCACGAGCGGCCGCTCGCGCGCCAGCGTCTCGAGCAGGCGGCGGATCGCCCAGTAGAGCTCGTCGCTCCGGGAGTGCGCCTCGGCGCGGCCGACCGCCTCGAGGATCCGGCCGCGCACGAGCTCCCCGTCCGGCTCGTCGGCGAGGATCGCCCCGAGGTCGAGCTCGCGGACGATCTCGACGAGCGGCCAGTAGGTGATCCCGGTGCCGTACGGAAGGCACCGCCCCTCGAGCGCGAGCGCGTCGTCGCCTGCCGCCGCGACCAGCTCGGCCGCGAGACGCGACTTGCCGACGCCCGGCTCGCCGAGGATCGTGACGACCCGGCACGTCCGGTCGGCAGTCGCGCGCTCGAGCTCGGCCAGCAGCGCGTCGAGCTCGCCCGCCCGCCCGACGAGCGGCGAGTCCATCCGGCGCGCGACCCCGGCGGCGTCCGGCTCGACCGCGAGCAGCCGCCAGGCGGCGACGGTCTCCGCCTTCCCTTTCAGCGCCAGCGGCGGGACCGGCTCGGCCGTGACCGCGTCGCGGACGAGGCGGATCGTCGCGTCGCCGACGAGGATCTCGCCGGCGGCCGCCGCGGCCTCGAGCCTCTGCGCGACGACGACCGGGTCGCCCGTCGCGAAGGGGTCGCCGCGCGACGGATCGTCTGCGATCACCTCGCCGGTGTGGACCCCGGTGCGCACGCCGATCCGGACGCCGTACGCGCGCTCGAGCTCGTCGTTCAGGCGCGCCAGCTCGTCGCGCAGCTCGGAGGCGGCCCGCACCGCACGGAGCGCGTCGTCCTCGTGCACGACGGGGATGCCGAACACGGCGAGGACGGCGTCGCCGACGAACTTCTCGATCGTGCCGCCGTGCCGCTCGAGCACCGCCTGCGCAGTCTCGTGGTAGCGCGACCAGACGCCCCGGAGGGCCTCCGGGTCGAGTTGCTCGCCGAGCGGCGTCGAGTCTGCGACGTCGCAGAAGACGAGCGTCACCGTCTTCCGGACCATGAAGCGAGTCTAGGACGGTTCGAAAGCGGTTACTAGCCGACGGCGAAGAGCAGGACCTGCGTGAACGCGGCCGGGGAGAAGTTGTTGTCGCTGACGAGGATCAGCGAGCGGCGGCCGTCGGGCAGATCGGGCCCGAACGCCATCCCCTCGACGTTGTCGAGCGGGATCCCCAGCGCGTCGAGGTCGAGCAGCAGCGTCTTCTGCGCCGGCTGCAGCCCGCCGAGCAGGGTGGCGAGGCTGTCGAAGCCGTTGACGTCGTCGGCGCCGGGAAGGGCGACCTGGTAGAGCCGGATCGTGTTCCCCGTTCCCGGGGCGCCGACCGAGAAGGAGCGCTCCATCGCGAGCAGGAACTGGTTGTTCAGCGGCAGCAACTCGACGAGGCCGCTGACCGCGAACTGGTTCGCGGGGACGGGCGGCTCGGCGATCGCGTCGGTCCAGTAGAGGTACTGGCGGTCCAGCGTCCGCTGCTGCAGGTTGTAGCGGAGGATCCGCGCGGGGCTGCCGGCTCCAACCGTCGCGGCCGGCCCGTCCTGGACGAGCGCGGCCTCGGTGCCGGTGAAGACGAAGCGGCCGTTCGGCGGCGTGCCCGCGCTCTCGAAGCCCAGGTTCTGGCGGACGCCTCGCCCCGCGGCGGGAAGGAATGCCGAGGGCACAGGGAGCGTGCCGATCTGACGGCCGTCGAGCCCGAACTCGCGCACCCAGGGATCGACCGGGGGCACACGCGTGGCGAAGCCCTCGGACGTCAGCACCAGCGTGTCGTCCTTCGTCAGCGCCAGTCCCTCCGGGTCGAGGCTGAGCGGGGCGAACGGCTGCCCGGACGCGTCGCGGAGGGTCGTCACGGCGAGGATCTGGACGGCCGGGGCGCCGCCGGAGACGCCGATCCGGAGCGTGTAGAACCGCGCCCCGACCTGGTCGTCCGAGAGCGCGTAGAAGACGCCGCGCCGCTCGTCGTAGGCGAAGCCGGAGAGGCCGCCGAACGCGGTGCCCTGGAACTGGGTCGACGTCGGGAAGATCTGCTGGCCGAGGAACGTCAGCTCTGTCTGCGGCGCCGCCTGTGCGGGCAGGGCGCCCACGAGCGCGATCGCGAGCAGCACGACGAGCCTCGTCACGGGTCTCCTCGCTGCCCCGGTCCTCATCCCGGGCGGGACCCTACTACGCGAGCAGGTAGACCGTGAAGGCGATCGCCAAGACGACGCCCACGAGCGCGGCCACGGCGAGGTGCACTCCGCCGAGCACGAGCCACGGTGTCCGCTCGCTCTGGCCGCGCTCCGCCTCGGCGGCGAGCTCCTCGGTCTTCTCGATCGGATCGGCCATCCTGAGCGGCATACCCGGGGACGCTAGGATCGAATCGTGGCAGCTTCATCTGCTCCGGGCGCGCTGTACTTCACCGGGAACACCGAGGCTGACCGGCTGATCGCCGCCGAGCCGCTGGCGCTCCTGATCGGATTCGTCCTCGACCAGCAGGTGACCGTGCCGACCGCGTTCGCCGGGCCGCTGAAGCTGCAGCAGCGCCTGGGCGGCCTCGACGCGGCCGCGATCGCGCAGCTGGATCCGGACCGGCTCCTCGAGGCGTTCCGCGAGCGGCCCGCCGTCCACCGCTTCCCCGGGAACATGGCGAAGCGCGTGCAGGAGCTCTGCGCGGTCGTCGCCGAGGAGTACGGCGGCGACGCGGAGCGGCTCTGGACGGACGCGAGCGACACCGACGACCTGAGGCGCCGGATCGAGGCGCTACCCGGCTTCGGCGAGATGAAGGTGAAGGCGCTCGCGT
>JANPKC010000284.1:0-22867 GCA_031425855.1 Actinomycetes bacterium
TATCCACCGGGCTGGGCCCCGGGTGGGGGAAGTACGGCGCCCTACGCGGGGGGGGGGGGCGCCCGGGGGGGCCCCCCGCCCCGGGACGTGCTAGCCGATCTTGTTGGCGATGTTCCGGGCGGCGGTGGAGAAGGCGGTGCGCGCCTTCACTGCGCCGGCACCCCGGGTCGACTTCACCCAGGCTCCGCCGAGGTCGGTCCAGACGCTCGACATCTGTGGGATGTTCGGCATCGGGACGCCACCCGCTCCGGCCCGGCCGAACTGCGCGAGCACCGGGTCTTTGACCGACTTGCCGGCGACGGTGTTGGCCGGGAAGCGGCCGTTCGCCGCGGCCAGGGCCACCTGGCCGGCCGGCCGCATCATGTAGCTGCCGACGAGATCCTTGGCAGCGCTCTCGAGCCCGTGCGCGGCGGCGAACTTCGTGACCATGAAGCCCTGGACGCCGAGGAACGGCACCGACTTGAACTTGATCGCCGGGATCTGGACGATCTTGAAGGAGAGCTTGCTCCCCTTCAGCGTGTCCGACTCCCACGGGCCGGTGACCCAGAACGCAGCCTTGCCCTTCAGGAACGCGTCCTTCGCGACGCCGTAGTCGATCTTCGAGTTGATGAAGCCCGTCTTGTTCCAGGTGTCGATCATCCCGGCGTTCGAGAGGAACCTCTTGTTCCCCACGCCGATGTCCGACGCGTCGAGGTTGCCGGCCTTGTTGAGGCCGAAGACGTAGCCACCGAGGCCCGAGAAGAACGGATACATGTGGTACGCGTCACCGCTCGCGCCCTGCGGGATCGCGAGGGCGAGGTTGCCGCTCTTCTTCTTCTTGAAGGCGAGCGCAGCAGACTGGAACTGCGCGAAGGACGTCGGCACCTTCGCCAGCTTCGTGTTCACGACGAGTCCGATGTTCTCGAGCACGACGGGGGCGCCGTAGAGGCGCTTGACCGCGGTGCCGTACGAGAAGGCGCCGAGCGCATAGGCCGGGAACTGCGCCCGCGTGGCCTTGCTCGGGAAGAGCGGTAGGACGAGGCCGTCGGCCGCGAGCTGACCGGTCCAGTCATGGGCTCCGATGATCACGTCCGGGGCGGTCTCCGCCTGCACCGTCTTGAGGTCGTCGCGGATCTTGCCGAAGTCCTTCTCGACGACCTCGACGGCGAGGCCCTTGGAAGCGGCCCACGCGCCGACGACCTTCTCGACGGCCACCTTGCGGTCCTTGTCCGTCCAGACTGTGATCTTGGTCGCCGCGTCGGTGGTGTCGATCGCGGCGGCCGACGAGCCGACGACGAGGAGCAGTGCCGCCACCGAGGTGAGCAGTCCTACCCCGTAACGCGAAATGCGCTTGGTCATGTCAGATATTCCTTCCTGTACGGGCTTGCCGACACTGGGACAGGCAAGCGAAGCCGCTGCCTGAAATCAGGGCCGAGCATATCGCTCGAACGACTGCTCTGCAAGTGTTGCGCAAGATATTGCAAACTTGCGCAAGCTCCGATAGCCTGCTCTGGTGACTGTGCGGCTCCTCGACGTCGCGAGACAGGCTGGCGTCAGCGAAGCCACGGTGAGCCGCGCGATGAGCGGCAAGCCCGGCGTGTCCGACGAGACCCGCCGGGCGGTTCTCGCCGTCGCCGACGCCGTCGGCTACTCCCGCACCCGCCACTATCCGAGGGCGACGCGGAGAACAACCGTCGGCATCCTCGTTCCGGAGCTCGAGAACCCGGTCTTCGCGACCTTCGCCCAGCAACTGACGGCGCTCGTGGCGCAGGCAGGTCACGCGCCGATGCTCGGCACCGAGACGGCAGGCGGCATCTCCGAGGACGACTGGATCGAGATGATGCTCGAGCGGGACGTGACGGCGATCGTCTTCGTCTCGGGCATGCACGCGGATACCCACGCGAGCCCCGACCGGTACCACCGGCTCCGTTCGCTCCGGGTTCCACTCGTCTTCGTCAACGGGCCGATGGACGGAGTCGAGGCCGGGTGCGTGTCTGTCGACGACGCGACCGCGATGCGGATGACGGTCGACCACCTCGCGTCGCTCGGCCACACCAGCATCGGCCTCGCGGTCGGACCGGAACGGTACGTCCCGGTGATCCGCAAGGTGACCGCTTTCCAAGCCATGATTCGCGCGCGCGAGCTCGGCGAGCCGCTCGTCGAGCACTCGCTGTTCACGCTCGAGGGGGGCCACGCCGCCGCGACGAGGCTGCTCGATCAGGGGGCGACGGCCGTCGTCTGTGCCTCCGATCTGATGGCCTTCGGGGCGATCCGCGCCGCGCGCGCTCGAAGCCTGTCCGTGCCCGACGACGTCTCGGTCGTCGGTTACGACGACTCCGCGCTCGTCGCGTTCGCGGGGCCGCCGCTGACCACGATCCGGCAGGCGGTCCCGGAGATGAGTCGGGCCGCCGTCCGCATGCTCCTCAGCGAAGTCTCCGGTACGCCCGCGCCGCGCGAGGAATACCTCTTCCAGCCCGAGCTCGTGGTGCGCTCCTCGACAGGAGCGGCCCCACCCGCGCGGCGGGCGCGTCGCCCTCCTGCGGGCACAGCCCGCGCCACGGACGTCAGACGGCGGCGCTGACGGGTTTCCTTCAGCTCGACCACCAGGGACGGAGAGAGGACACTGCCTGGGTTCCAAGCTCAGTCGCAGTCGGGGCCGCCGTTCAGTCCCGGCGGCAGGAGGGGGCAGCCGGAGAAAGGGGAGTCTCCTTCCGCCCCGGCTTCTACTCGGCCAGCGCGGCGGCGACGTCGTCGAGACCGTCGAAGGCCTCGTAGGCGACGCCGAGCTCGTCCAGGTGCCGCGCGAGCGAGTCTCGCGCGAAGACGCGGTCGGCGGCCAGGGCCGCGCAGCGGTCCGAGTAGCCGTCCCCGGCATAGGCGTACGGCGCGCCGGCGACGCTGGCGCGCTTGCACGGCTCGCCGCAGGTCTTGCAGGCCGCCTCGTCACGAAAGTGGACGCGCCAGCCGTCCGGCCGCGCCTCGACGCGGTTCGCGAGCACGTCGAGCTCGACACCCTCACGCCCCAGCACCGGGTCGATCAGCTCGTGGAATCCCGCCGAGACCACGGTCGGCCTGAGCTCGGCGAGCGCGCGGAGGCCCGGTCTGACCTCGACGTTCGCGAGCACCCAGGCGACGACCTCGTCGAGCGGGGCGGCGATCGCGGCGAACTCGAGCGCGATCTCCTCGTGCAGGGTCAGGTCGACTCCGACGCGCGGCTCGAGCTCCGCGAGCAGCGCAGCGTCGCCGAACTCGTGGATCACCTGCACGAGCGTGTCCCGGACGGTGATCGTCCCGTCCCAGTCGACGAAGAGCCGCAAAGGCGCTACAGGTGAGACGTCAGGCCGGCGTCCGACGGCGTCTCGTCGCCCTCGTACCAGGAGAGCGCGTACTTGCCGTCGTCGAGGTCGCGCGCGAGCGTCGTCAACCGCAGCGGGTTGAACGTGTCGCACATGACCGCGAGCTCCCCCGTCTCGTGCATCCCGATCGACTTCTCCGCCAGCCCCGGCTGGGGCCCGTGCGGAAGCCCGGACGGGTGCAGCGTCACCGAGCCCACGTCGACGCCCTTCCGCGAGCCGAAGTTGCCGGAGACGTAATAGATCATCTCCTCGCTCTGCAGGTTCGAGTGGTGGTACGGGATCGGGATCGCGAGCGGGTCGAAGTCGAGCTTGCGCGGGCAGAACGAGCAGATCACGAAGTTCCGGCCCGCGAACGTCTGGTGCGAGGGCGGCGGCTGGTGGATCCGGCCGGTGATCGGCTCGAAGTCGTGGATCGAGAACGTCCACGGGAAGAGGTAACCGTCCCAGCCGACGACGTCGAAGGGGTGGTAGTCGAGGACGTAGGTCTGGTAGCCGTCGCGCACGCGCACCTTGACCGGGAACTCGCCCTTCTCGCGGTGCGTGTTCAGCTCCGTCGGCGGGTGGATGTCGCGGTGGTAGTACGGCGCGCCCTCGATGATCTGGCCGTACTGGTTGCGGTAGCGGCGCGGGATCTCGATCAGCCCTGGGGTCTCGAAGATCAGGTAGCGCTGCTCGCCTTCCGGCCGGAACCGGTACGTCGTGCCGCGGGGGACGACGACGTAGTCGCCCTCCTTGTAGGGCAGCTCGCCGAAGATCGTCTCCAGCACGCCCGTGCCCTCGTGGACGAAGATCACCTCGTCGCCCTCTCCGTTGCGGAAGAAGTAGTCCATCCGCTCGGTCGGGCGGCAGAGCGAGATCTCGACGTCCGCGTTCCACATCAGCAGCCTGCGGCCGGTGACCTCGTCGCCGCCGGCCTCGATCCCCTTCGTGTGCATCATCCGGTGCTGGTGCGTGTCGGGCACCCACTCGTCGCGCACGATCGGCTCGAACTCGCCGATCTCCTGGACGCGGCAGGGCGACTGGAGGTGGTAGAGGATCGACTCGTTGCCGGAGAAGCCCTCGAGGCCCATCACCTCCTCGGTCAGGAGCGTGCCGTTGTCGCGGAACTGGATGTGACGCTTCCGCGGGACGTCGCCGAGGCGCTGGTAGAAGGGCATCCCGTGAGGATACCGCCGAGGTCCGGGATCAAGCGACGAACGCGGTCAGCTCACCGATCCTGTCGAACGAGGCGACGAAGCCGCAGCTCGCGATCTGCTCGTGCAGCTCGAGCACCGGGCCGGCCAGGAGGTCGCCGGGGCGGAGGCGGGTGTTCTCGGCGGCAAGCGCCCGCGCCGCCTCCCAGTCGAAGCCGTCCGTGAGCTCCGTCTCCACCGTTGGGCCGAGCAGGAGCGCGAAGTCGCGATCCTTGGGCGCCGGGAGCCCGGGAGCACGCCACTCGACGAGCCCGGTCCAGCCGCCGATCGCAGCGTCCGCGCCGATCACGGCGGCGAGCCGCGTGGCGGCGTCGAGCCGGTCGGCCGGCCGCGGGATCTCGCTGCCCGGCGAGCGGATCGCCGTGGGATTGGCGAAGACGAACGAGTCCACGTCGTCGAAGATGCGCACCGTCGGCGGCTCCAGCACGGGCGCGCGCAGTCGCACCTCGTCGAGCGGGTAGACGGCGTGCTCGCGCGCGGACGAGCCGGCCGCGAAGTACGACTGGAGCGTCTGAGCTGCGAGCTGCACGACCGTGTCGCCGTCGATCCGCCCCGGCCAGCCGCGCTCGAGGTCCGAGTCGGCCGGAGTGAACATGCACAGCCTCATGGCTCGGTGTGGACGATCACGTCGGCGACGTCGGGACGGGCGCGGCGCAGCCGCTCCTCCACCTCGCTCGCGCGGGCGTGCGCCTCGGCGAGCGTCGCGTCCGGGTCGAGCCCGAGCGTGAGAAAGGCGACGACGCCCTTCTCCGTTCGCAGCAGGCGCAGCTCACGCGGCGGGCCTCCGGCGGCCCGGGCGACCGCCTCCTCGATCTCGGCGGCCTCGACCTCCTCGCCGGCGTCGACCTCCGCGAGCGGCTCGAGGTGCGTCTGCACGGAGCCGATCTCGGGCACCGCCCGGCAGATCTCGCGCTCCACCTGCTCGGCGATCTCGTGCGCCTCCTCCAGCGGCAGCTCGCCGGGCAGCTTCAGGTGCAGCGAGAGCTCGGTCCTGCCGTCGAGCGAGACGACGCTGAGGTTGTGGATCTCCCGCACGCGCGGCACCGACAGTGCGGCCGCGTGCGCGCGCTCGCGCAGCGCCTCCTCCCCTTGTCCCGGCTCGACGTGGACGACGACGTCGATCCCGGGCAGCGCCCGCTCGAGCTCGTCCTCGACCCGGTCGGCGGTTGCATGCCCCTGGCCGACCGCGGCGCCCGGGGGGACGGAGATGACCGCGTCCGCGAACGTCCGCCCCGCCGCCTGGCGGAGCCGGAGGCGCTCGAGCTGAACCGGCGGCTCGATGCCTGCGATCGCAGCGCGCGCCGCCTGCACGGCGTCGGCGGGCGCGCGGTCCATCAACACGTCGACGTTGCGCCGGATCAGCCGCGACGCAGCGACGAGCACGAGCGCGGCGACGAAGAGCGCGGCGATCGAGTCGCCCTCGGGGAACCCGGCAGTCGCGGCGACGAGCCCTGCCAGCACGGCGAGCGTCCCGGCGAAGTCGCTGCCGAAGTGGAGCGCGTTGGAGAACAGCGCCGCGCTGCTGTAGCGCCGCGCCGTCCGGAGCGAGACGACGGTGCGCCCCAGGTCGATCGCGAGCACGACGCCGACGACGGCGAAGACCCACCAGGCAGGATCGACCTCGCTCGCGGCGGTCCCGGTCAGGCGCGTCACCGCCAGCGCGGCGACAGCGACGCTGACGAGAGCGAGCACGGTCGCCTCCGCCAGCGCGGCGAGGTGCTCCGCCTTCCCGTGCCCGTACTGGTGCCCGCGGTCGGCGGGCCGGCCGGCCACGCCGATCGCGAAGAAGGTGAGCAGCGCGGCCACGAGATCGGTGCCCGAGTGGAGCGCCTCGGAGACGAGACCGAGGCTGCCGCTGGCGAGCCCGGTGACGAGCTTGAGCGCGACCAGGGCGGCCGCGGCGCAGATCGAGACGAGCGCCGTTCGGCGCTGCGGGGTCATGCGCCCAAGGCTAGATCAGCGTTAGTACCAGCGGCCGCGGCGGAAGCCGCCGAACGCCAGGCCGATCAGCGCGATGATGATGCCGAGCACCGGTCGCCCTGTGACGGCGAGGACGATGCCGATGACCACGAGTATTGCTCCGATTCCCATGCGCGGGACTATCTCACGCCGGGTCGGACGGCAAACGGCCTACAGGTTGCCGCGGAGCGCCTGCTCGCGCTCGATCGACTCGAACAGCGCCTTGAAGTTGCCCTCGCCGAAGGTCGTCGCGCCGTGGCGCTCGATCACCTCGAAGAAGAGCGTCGGCCGGTCCTGCGCCGTCTTCGTGAAGATCTGCAGCAGGTAGCCGTCCTCGTCGCGGTCGGCGAGGATCCGCAGCCGCTTCAGGTCGTCGTAGTCCTCCTCGATCTCCCCGACCCGATCCTGGACGTCGTCGTAGTACGTCTCGGGCGTGTCGAGGAAAAGGACGCCGCGGCCCTTGAGCGTCTCGATCGTCTGCACGATGCTCGACGTCTGGAGCGCGATGTGCTGGACGCCGGGGCCCTCGCTGAACTCGAGGTACTCGTCGATCTGGCTCTTGCGCTTGCCCTCGGCGGGCTCGTTGATCGGGAACTTGATCTTGCCGGCGCCGTCCGCCATCACCTTGCTCATCAGCGCCGAGTACTCGGTCTGGATCTGGTCGTCGCCGAAATGGACGATGTTCGTCATCCCGAAGACCCGCTCGTAGAACTCGACCCACTCGTTCATCTTCCCGAGCTCGACGTTGCCGACCACGTGGTCGATCGCGATCAGGCCGACGTCGCTGCCGGCCCGCCCGTTCTGCGAGAGCGAGACGTAGCCCGGGAGAAAGGGGCCCGCGTAGTCGGCGCGGTCGACGAACGTGTGGACGTTCTCGCCGTAGGTCGCGATCGTGGCCAGCTCGGCACGGCCGTGCTCGTCCTCGACCCACCGCGGCTCGGCCACGCTCGTCGCGCCGCGCTCCATCGCCGTCCGGTAGGCGGCGCCCACGTCCGGCACCTGCAGCGCCACGTCCCTGGCCGCGTCGCCGTGCCTCGCCGTGAACCGGACGATCTCGCTGTCGCTGCGCAGCCCGCTCGTGAGCACGAGCCGGATCTCGCCCTGCTCGAGCACGTACGACGCGCGGTCGCGGACGCCCGTCTCCGGCCCCGCGTAGGCGACGCGGTCGAAGCCGAGCGCATGCTCGTACCAGAAGGCCGCCTGCTTGGCGTTCCCCACCCAGAGCTCGACGTGGTCCCACCCGTCCAGCGGCATCAGATCCGTGTCTGCCACGGGGCGGATCTTACTCGGAGGCAGGTGCGGGCGGGCGGCGCCGCGCGGCCAGGATCCCGCCACCGATCAGGATCCCGCCCAGGACCTGCAGGAGCGTCATCGCCTCCGAGAGCAGCACGAGCGCGAAGACCGCTGCGACGAACGGCTGCAGGTTCGCGACGAGCGTCGCGCGGGAGGCGCCGATCCGGTGCAGGGAGCGGAACCAGAGCACGTTCGTCGTCACGAGCGGCCCGATCGTCGCGAAGGCGAGCAGCAGCCAGACCGGCCAGCCGAGCCCGTAGTCCTGCTCGAGCGCCTGCGGGGCGCCGACGATCGCGATCAGCACCCAGCCGAGCGAGAGCACGACGGCGCTGATGCGCGAGGCGGAGTAACGCTCCATCAGCGGCGCGATCGCGACGGAATAGCCTGCCCAGGTAGCGGCGGTCGAGATGCCGAGCAGGTCGCCGCGGACGTCGCCCGAGAGGCCGCCCGGCGCTCCGAGCGCCACGAGCCCGACGCCCGCGAACGAGACGGCGGCGGCGACCCAGAACCGTCGCGAGAGCCGCTCGAGCCCGAAGGCGAGCCCGATCAGCGCAGCGAAGATCGGCGTCGCGCCCAGGATCAGCGCGATCGTGGAGGCGCTGGTCTTCTCGAGTGCATAGACGAACGAGAGCTGGTTCAGCCAGAGGCAGAGCGCCGCGAGGACGACGAGCAGCAGGTCGGAGCGGCGGATCCGCAGCGTCCGCTCGGCGACGAGGGCGATCCCGAGGAAGATCACGGTCGCTGCGCCGTAGCGGACGGTCGCGTACGCGAGCGGCTCGAACCCGTGCGTGAGGATGTAGCGGGTGACGGTGAGGTTGAGCGCCCACAACACGACCGTCGTCAGCAGCATCAGCTCGATGCCCAGCAGGCGCCGCATCGGATCGACCATACCGAGGCGCTCCCCCGGCCGGGGGGTTGCCGCCCCCGCGGATCGCTGCGACCCTGTCGAGCGTGAAGGGGCTGCGCATCCTGCTCGCCACCGCCTGCGCGGCCGTGGCCGTCTGGACGCTCGCGGGCGTCGCGTCGCCGGCGTCTGTGGGCTTCGCCGCCGCGGCGCACCCCGGGTCGGCCGTCAAGCAGTACTGCCCGGCAGCGGTCAAGAAGGCGCGAAAGGCGGCCGTTCAGCGCTACCGCAAGCAGATGGTCGCCCAGCGGCGGGCGTACTTCCGGCGCACGCGCAGCCCCAAGCTCCGGCGCGCGTTCGTCCGCAAGCAGAACGCGCAGCTGAAGGCGCTCGAACGCGCCCTCGCCGCCTGCAAGTAGTCGTTACGCTTGCGGCCGCATGGCCGAGCCCTCGATCCGCGACATCGACGCCCTCGTAGGGCCCGCGACGCCGCATTTCGCGTTCCAGCTCCGCGCGCGCGTGCGCGACCTGATCCGGGACCTCCCGACGGACCATCCGGTGCGCCGCTACGGCGACGAGAAGGTGCGCCTGCTCGAGGCGCTCGGGCACGCCTCGTCGAAGGCGGAGCAGGGCGGCAAGGAGTCGCGCTCGCGGATCGGCTGGGAGGAGCTGCCGAGCTCCGCGCCGGCCTCCGAGCCGCTGCCCAAGCGGTCATGAGCTTCGACGGTGCCTCCGTCTTCGTGACGGGGGGCTCGCGCGGGATCGGGAAGGCGATCGCGCTCCGCTTCGCCGCGCTCGGCGCCGCACGCGTCGCGATCGGCTACCTCCGCTCCGACCAGGCCGCCGAGGACACGGCCGGCGAGCTGCGCGGGCTCGGCGCCGAGCCCGTCCTCGTCCGCGGCAACATCTCCTCCGACCGCGTGCTCGCGGAGGCCGCCGCGCTCGGCCCCCTCGACGTCCTCGTCCACAACGCGGCGACCGGTGTGATCCGGCCCGCGCTCGAGACCGAGGACAAGCACTGGGACTGGACGATGACGGCCAACGCCCGCGCGCTGCTCTCCCTCACCCGCGCCGTGGCACCGCAGATGCCCTCGGGCGCCTCGATCGTCGGCATCTCGAGCCTCGGCTCCCAGCGGGTGCTCGAGAACTACACCCTCGTCGGCACGTCCAAGGCGGCGCTCGAGGCGCTGATCCGCTACCTCGCCGTCGAGCTCGCGCCGCGCGGGATCAGGGCGAACGGCGTCTCGGGCGGCGTCGTCGACACGGGCGCGCTCGAGCACTTCCCGAACAAGGAGGAGATGCTCCGCTTCGGCCGCGACAACCCCGCCGGGCGGCTCGTCAAGCCGGAGGACATCGCCGAGGCGGTCACCTTCCTCTGCTCGCCGGCCGCGGAGATGATCCGCGGCCAGACGCTGATCGTCGACGGCGGGTATTCACTGCGTGCATAGTCGAGACATCAACGTCGGGCCGCGAAGCGGCCCCTTCAGGGGTCTTCGCGCGCTACGCATCCGCTCCCGCGGATGCGTAGCCTGCGCCAACTAGGCAGTGGAGCCAACCGACCACAACCGCCGCGCCTTCGACGACGCGCATCGCACGTCCGAGAACGTGCTCCAGGTGCCGGGGATGCCTGAGCGAATCCGCGAGCGGCTGCAGGGGGCAGGCGGCCATCGCGTCCTCCATCTCTTCAGCGGCACGGGGCGCGAGTCGGTCGATCTCGCCGACCTCGGCGCCCTCGTCACCGGCGTCGACGACGACCCCGCCGCGATCGAGTCGGCGCGGCGCCGCGCGCCGGAGCTTCCCTGGGTGCACGCCGACGTCCACGCGCTCCCTCCCGAGCTCCTGCTCGGCCGCTGGGATCTCGTCTATCTCGGCTATGGCTCGCTTCGCCGCCTTCGCTCCGCCGAGCCGTTCGCCGGCGGCGTCGCGGCAGCCCTCCGGCCGGGCGGGGTGCTCCTCCTCCACGACGAGCACCCGGCGGCGGCCGCGCTCGACGCCTTCGGGCGCTGGCGCGGCGACTACTTCGCGTCGGTCGGCCTCGGCGAGCTCGTGACCGCCGTCAGCGCCGCCGGCCTGGTTCTCCGCGGCCTCGAGGAATGGCCCGGCAAGGACGCCAACGTGCCCGGGCACGTCGTCCTCGCGGCCGAGAAGCCCGGCGCTTAGAAAGCTGCAGGTTCGGGCAGAAACCGCGCATGGGAATATCAGTGAGCATCCTGTTGGTCGCCGTCGGCGCAATCCTCACCTGGGGGGTCACGGCTGACGCCGAGGGCCTCGACGTGAACGCGATCGGCGTGATCCTGATGATCGTCGGCATCCTCGGCCTCGTCATCTCGATGATCTTCTGGTCGAGCTGGGGCGGCTTCCGGGGAGGGCATCGCCGCACCGCGTACGTCGAGGGCGGCGCCGTCCGCACGACGACGCCGGTCGTCGAGCCGCGCCGCACCACGGTGGTCGAGGAGGACGTTGCTCCCGGCCCGCCGCCCCCGTAGGCGCTAGCGCCTGCCGAACAAGGATCGACCGAGATCGCCGGCCACATAGCCGGCGATCTTGGGGTTCTCGTGCAGCCGCCGCAGCGAGTACTCGTACCACTGGCGGCCGAACGGGACGTAGATCCGGAGCCGGTGACCGTCGGCGACGATCCGGTCGCCCAGCTCGGGCCGGACGCCGAGCAGCATCTGGAACTCGTACGCGTCCCGGTCGAGCCCGCGCTCGCGGACGAGCCGCAGGGCCTCGTCCACGAGCCACTCGTCGTGCGTGGCGATGGCGGCGTAGCAGCCGCCGTCGAGGAGCGTCTCGAGCGCCTGGACGAAGCCGGCCCGCACCTCGTCGTCGTCGTGGAACTGGATCGCCTCGGGCTCGACGTAGATTCCCTTGCAGACCCTGACGCTCGCCCCCGAGAGCGCCGCCGCATCGGCGACCGTGCGCCTGAGCGACGCCTGGAGCACCGGCCCGACCCGCTCGTGCCCCTCGGCTCTCAGCTCGCGGAAGAGCCGCAGCGTGTCGTCGGTCGTCGACGAGTCCTCCATGTCGATCCGCACGAAGCGGTTCGTGGGCTCGGCCGCGGCGATCACGGTCTCGATGTTGCGCTTGCACTGCTCGTAGCCGAGCTTGAGGCCGAGACCGGTCGGCTTGACGCTGACGTTGGCATCGAGCCCGGCGCGCTCGAAGGCGTCGAGCGCCGCGACGTACTCGGCCGCGATCGCCTCTGCCTCGGCAGCCTCGGTGACCTCCTCGCCGAGCACGTCCACGGTCGCGAGCTTCCCGGCTGCGTTCAGCTCGGCGACGACCCTGACCGCGTCGTCGAGCGCGGGGCCGGCGATGTAGCGCGACGAGAGCTTCCGCACGACCGGCTTGGGGACGGCCGGGAGCAGCGTGACGACGGCGCGGTCGAGCAGGGACACGGCGCGAGACTCTAGCGCTCTTGCATGAAGCCCTGGCGGGCTGCGGAGACCAGGGCCACGGCCTCGGGAAAGAGCACGCGCATGGCGTCACGGAGCGCGACCGCCTGCTCGTCGATGGCGCCGCTCGGCTGCACCTGCTTCAGCGCCGCGGCGGTCAGCTCGACCGCCGTGTTCAGGGTCAGGGTCGCGAATTGCTCGCGCTGCGCCTCCTGCACCGTCTCCGCCTGCTGCTCCGCGAACTCGCGCAGCCCGCGAAGGAGTTCCTCCGGGTCGCCGCCGAACGGGAAGCCTCCGAAGCCGCCGCCTTCCATGACGAGAAGGCTAGCTGAGGGGAATCCGGTAGGAACGCTCGACGTCGGCGAAGAGCGCCTCCACGACCTCGCTCGCGCCCTTCATCGCGGCTGCGAACGGCGATCCCTGGGCGGCCCCGCCGAGAGCGACCTCGAGCTTCCGCGTCGCGGCGCCGATCTCGTCCAGGCGCGCCGGGGTCGCGAGCGTCGGCGGTGCGTCGAGCACGTGCTGGAGCTCGAGCATCGCGGTCTCGGCCTCCTCGATCCCGGGCGGGTTCTCCGTCATCCGCAGCGCCGCGAGCTGGGAGCGAAGCTCGTCGAGGTCACCGCCGGCGGCGGTCTCCTCGGCGAGCTCGCACAGGGCCACGATCGAGACGGCGTCGCGCACGCGCTGCCGCTCGTCGACCGGCTCACCGGCACGGTCGAGCGCGACCCACGTTCGCTCGGGGCCGTCCTCGAACGCGCACACGTAGACCCGCTCGCCCGGATGCGCCTCGGCGGCCAGCACCGCGTCGGCCCCGACCTTGGCAGCGATCTGCTCCAGCTCCTCGGCAAGGCTCATCGCGCCAGCATAAGGAGCAGCGCCGCGGCTTCCACATACGATGGAACCGTGCTCGAGGAGGTCGCACTCACGCTTGCGGCGCTGGCACTGGCGCTCTCGGTCGCAGCGGTCGCGCTCGCCCGCAGGCGGCGGAGCGACCCGACCGCGGAAGCGCGGCGCGAGCTCGAGGCGCTCGTCGCCGAGCAGACGGCCGCAAGCTCGGAGGAGCTGAAAGCCCGCCTGGCGCGGCTCCGCGCCGACTCGCTTTCGATCCTCGCCGAGGACGAGCGGCGGATCGCGGACGAGCGTCGTCAGGAGCTGGCCGAGCGCGAGCGTGCGGCGAGAGTCGAGCTCGCCGACGCGCTTGCTGCGACGACGCGGCGCGTCGACGAGCGGTTGCGCGGCTGGGCCGACGACCTCGACCGCGCCCAGCAGAATCTCGAGACGGAGCTGCGACGGCTCGAGCAGCGCCAGAAGCTGCTGATCGCCGAGGCGGAGGCGCGGATCGAGGCCGAGGCATCGGAGCTCGTGACCACCTCCGACGAGCAGCGCGCATCGGTGCTCAGGCTGCGCGAGGAGCTCGAGCGCGCCGCGCAGCAGGCGGTGTCCGAGGCGCTCGAGGAGCTGGAGGCGCACACGAGCGAGCGCCGGCGCGTGATCGAGGAGATCGCCGAGCGGCTCCGGCGGCGCGAGCAGGCGCTGACCGAGCAGGTCGAGCGCGCCGAGACGGAGGCGGCGCGCCGGATCGAGGCCTCGTTCGCCGACATCGAGCGGCGCCAGCTCGAGCAGCTCCAGCGCGCGATCTCGCGCGAGGCGGACCGACATGCAGAGGCCGCGGGAGTTCAGTTCGACGCGACGATGCGCACCGCCCGCGAGGAAGCGGCGGGCCGGCTCTCCCGCGAGCTCGACCGAGCGGTCGAGACGTTCGTGCGGCAGGCGGACGCCGTCTTCGCCGAGCGGCTCGCGCAGACGGGGGACGCCGGCCAGCAGCGCCTCGAGCTGCGCCAGCGGCAGGCGCAGGCTGCGTTCGAGCGCCAGCGCGAGGAGCTCGTGGCCTCGTTCCAGCAGCGGGTCGCGGCCGCCGACGCCGATCTGCGGCAGACCCTCGGCGCCTTCGCCGCCGAGGCCGAGGCCGAGCGCTCTGCGATCGCCGAGCGGCTCGCCGAGCTCCACAGGCGCGTCGACGACGCGTCGTCACTGCGCCAGCTCTAGACAATTCCCGGCTAACAAGCAGCCGCAGGGAACGTCTCTTGCAGCACGAACATGCGCAGCATGGCGGACACCACCGAGCTGATCGACCGGGGCAGCGAGCGCGCCAAGGTCGAGTCCTGGCGCCTGCACGTCCTGATCGAAGCGGGCTATCCCCTCCCCCTCGCGGAGAAGATCGCGGCCGCGCTCGAGGCCGATCTCCACGAGGCGGTCGAGCTCGTGCACCAGGGCTGCGACCCGCGCACCGCCGCCGAGATCCTTCTTTAGTCGCCGTCCAGGCCGGGACCGACGGCGACGAGCAGGGCGCCGAGGGCGGCAGCGCCCACGGCCAGGACGAATGAGGCCCTCGCGCCGTAGGCGTCGATCAGGGTCCCGCCGAGCGCCATCCCGACCGAGAAGCCGGCGAAGACGGCGGTCGTGATCCACGAGAAGGCCTCAGCGGCCGTACCGCGGGCCGCCACCGCATCGACGAGCCCGTACGCGGACATCACGACGGGCGCGATCGCGAGCCCGGCGAGGAAGGCGAGCACGGCCATGCTCGGCAGCGACCAGCCGAGCAGCGGCAGCGCGAGCCCGAAGGCGAGCACCACCGCGGAGACGCGCAGCAGCCGCAGGGGCGGCATCGTCACGCGGGCGCCCGCGATGAGCCCGCCGACGAGGCTGCCGGCCGCGAAGAGCGACAGCGGGATGCTGCCGAGCTCCGGGCCGCCGTGCTGCTCGGCGAACGCGGGGAAGCCGACCTCGGTGCCGCCGAAGCCGAGCCCGAGGCACGCGGAGAGGCCGACGAGCGTGACGACGCCCCGCGACGCGAGCGCACCCAGGATCGACGAGTGCCGCTCGTCGTCGGGGCGCCACGCGCGCACCGGCTCGGCGAGCGCGATCAGCAGCGTGCCGACGCCGCCCGTCGCCGCGGCGACACCGAGCGCGAGCACCGGCGAGGCGGCGGCGGTCAGCAGCGCGACCAGCAGCGGCCCGACGACGAAGGTGACCTCCTGCAGCGACGCCTCGAGCGCGTAGGCGGCGGCACGCAGCTCGGCGTCGGCGAACATCTGCGGCCAGAGCGCTCGCAGTGAGGCGCCGACCGGCGGCATCAGCGCGCCCGCAGCCCCAGCTGCGGCGCCGACTGCGGCAATCGGCGCGTCGAGCAGCGCCAGCGCGCACACGATCACGAGCAGCGCCGGAAAGGTCACGGCCCGCGTCAGCAGGCTCCGCGCCTGGCCGCGCCGGTCGACGCGGCGCCCCGCGATCGGGGCACCGATCGCCGTGGCGACGAAGTAGGCGCCGGAGACGGCTCCCGCGGCCGCATAGCTGCCCCCGTTCTCGCGAACGAGCAGCAGCAGGGCCAGGCCGATCATCCCTGCCGGCAGGCGCGCGAGCATCCCGCTCAGGACGAGCCGCCGCACGTGCGGGACGCGGAAGAGGGCCCCGTAGCGCGCGAGACCGAGCGACGGGACGGCTTCCGTCATGGGATCGATCATCTACGCTCGAACGTGATGAAGGTCGAGCCTCTCGTCTACGGCGACAAGAAGGTTTTCACCGTCGCGGGCTTCAACCGCGGCGTCGCCGACTGGGTCGCCCGCCTGCCGACGCTCTGGATCGAGGGCGAGGTGACCGAGCTGCGCCGCAACGCCAACTGGGGCAACGTCTTCTTCACGCTCAAGGATCCGGAGGACGGCGCGTGCCTGCCCGCCTCGATCCCCCGGCGCACCTTCGACGCGCTCGAGCTCGACCTGGCCGAGGGGGAGCGGATCCACGTGCTCGGGCGCCCGGAGCTCTTCGCGGCGAAGGGCGAGTTCCGGCTCCGTGCCCTCTCGCTGGAGCGCTTCGGCGTCGGCGAGCACCTCGCCGCGATCGAGCGCCTGAAGCAGACGCTGGCCGCCGAAGGGCTGTTCGACGCGTCGCGGAAGCGGGCGCTCCCGCGCTTCCCCCGCCGGATCGGGCTCGTCACCGGCAGCGACGCGGCCGCCCGGCGCGACGTGATCACGACGATCCAGACCCGCTTCCCTCCGGCGCGGGTGCTCGTGGCGGAGACGCTCGTGCAGGGCCCTCGCGCGGCCGCAGGCATCGTCGAGGCCCTCCAGGCGCTGGCGGGCGAGCCCGGCATCGACGTGATCGTCCTCACGCGCGGCGGCGGCAGCTTCGACGACCTGCTCCCGTTCAGCGACGAGCGCGTCGTGCGCGCCGTCGCGACCTGCCGGGTGCCGGTCGTCTCGGCCGTCGGGCACGAGCAGGACACGCCGCTCTGCGACCTCGCGGCGGACGTGCGGGTGTCGACTCCGACCGCCGCCGGGAAGCTCGTCGTTCCCGACTTCGAGGCGCTGCGCGGCGAGTTGACGCGGTCGCGCACGTCGCTCGAGCGGTCGGTCAGGCGCACGACGGAGCGGGAGCGCGATCGGCTGGTGCGGACGCGCGCCGCCCTCGAGCGCGGCGTGCGCTCGTCGCTCGAGCGCGACCACCGGCGCCTGACCGTGCTCGGCGAGCGGCTTCGTCGTGGGCCGGCGCTGCTGGTCGAGCGGCGCAGAGGATCGCTCGAGCGCGTCGAGGGCCGGCTGACTGCGCTCTCCCCGCGCGCGACGCTTCGGCGCGGCTACGCGATCGTCCGCTCCGGCGACGCGATCCTCCGCACGACCTCCGGCCTCGCACAGGGAACCCGGGTCGACGTCGAGCTCGCCGACGGGACGTTCGGCGCTCGCGTGGAGGACATCCGTGGGTGAGCTGACGTTCGAGACGGCCCAGAAGGAGCTCGAGCAGATCGTCGAACGGCTCGAGCGGGGCGAGGCCGAGCTCGACGAGGCGATCGCGCTCTGGGAGCGGGGCGAGGAGCTGCTGCGCTTCTGCCTGACGCGGCTCGAGACCGCCGAGGGGAAGATCGAGGAGCTCGCGCAACGCGCCGCCGGTGCCTCACCGCTACCTCCCGGCGGCGAGTCTGGTTAGGATCGCGTTCATGGCACGCCCCTCGACCGAGACTCTCGCCAGGGTGCCGCTCTTCGCGGGGCTCGAGCCGCGGGATCTCGAGCGGATCGCCGACTCGTTCAAGCAGCGCGACTACGCCGCAGGCGACACGATCGCGAGCGAGGGCTCAGGCGGCGCCGGGTTCTTCGTGATCGGCAAGGGGACGGCGAAGGTGACCGTCCACGGCGACGACCGAGCGACGCTCGGCCCGGGCGACTACTTCGGCGAGATCGCGCTGATCGACGAGGGCGCGCGGACAGCGACGGTCACGGCCGAGACGGACATGACCGCCTACGCGATGACGTTCTGGGAGTTTCGCCCGATCGTCGAGACGGACGCCCGGATCGCGTGGAAGCTCGTCCAGGCGCTCGCGCACCGGCTGCGCGAGGCCGACGCGCGCTGACTTAGTGTTGTTCCAACACTAAGTCCCGCCCCAGCGCGACGAGATCGTCTCGCGCTCTGGTGGGATCGCCTGACAGCGCGACCGTCTCCGCGCCTTCGATCGCGCACTCGACCAAGCCTCCGAACACGACGCAGCGTGTCGGCCGCGAGCGGCGCGCCACCTCGCCCGGCGCCTTTCCGAGCGCGGTCGTCGAGTCGACGCGACCTTCGCCGGTGACAACGAGGTCGAACTCGGAGCTGTCGAACCCGACGGCGTCGAGCACGTACTCCGAGCCCGAGACGAGCTCGGCGCCGAGTGACGCCAGCGCCGCGCCCAGCCCACCCGCAGCGCCGGAGAAGGGCTTGTGTTGAAACAACACGAGCCTTTCTCGCGCGGCGAACCGCCGCTCGAGCTCGGCCAGCTCGGCCGGACCGGCGCCCTTCTGCGGGCCGAAGAGGCGCGGCGCCTCGAGGAGTGTCGTCGCGACGTCGCAGGCCGCGCGCGTCGAGACCGAAAGCTCGCCGACCACCTCGAGGAAGCCGGCACCCGCGTCCATCGTCGCCGTTCCGCCGAGCGCGAGCACGAGGCGCTCCGCGCCGCCTGACATCGCGGCCGCGACCAGCTCGCCGAGCCCCCGGCTCGAGGCGGCCAGCGGATCCAGGCGCTCCGGGTCGAGCGGGATCGCGGCGGCGGCATCGACCACCGCGGTCCCGTCCGGAAGCACGAGCCACCGCCCACGCCGTGCGCCGCCGAACGCATCGTGGACGTCCGCCTCGCGCCACTCTCCGCCGCACGCACGCCCGATCACCTCGGCCGTTCCCTCGCCGCCGTCGGCCACGGGCAGCTCCACCGCCTCCGCCCCGCCTGCACGCATTCCCTCGGCG
The DNA here is from genome assembly GCA_031425855.1 of Actinomycetes bacterium. Taxonomy (GTDB): domain Bacteria; phylum Actinomycetota; class Thermoleophilia; order Gaiellales; family Gaiellaceae; genus Gaiellasilicea. Next base: position 18,281 of record JANPKC010000284.1, read on the forward strand.
AGCGCCGCAGCAGCCTCGACCGCGCCGAGGACGCCCTTGAGGCTAGCCGGGGACGCGAGCGCGCGCACGTCGCCTCTCGGGCGGGTGGGTCTCCCCGTCCGCATCCGAGCCGATGGGCATCTCGCTCGCGTCGGGCATGTCGCGCAGGCTCGCGAACGAGAGCCCCTCTCGCGCGAGGAAGATCAGGCCGACCCCGACTCCGACCGACATCTCGACCACCTGCAGCACGAGCGCGTAGGCGAACCCGGTCGAGTAGGCGACGCCGTACTGGACGAGCGGCAGCGCCACGGCCGCCTGGAGGAGCCCGATGTTGCCCGGCCAGAGCGGGAAGATCGTCGCGACGTTCATCAGCAGGAGCACGAGCCCTGCGGCCGGCAGAGGCGCGTGCACGTCGAAGGCGCGCATCGCGACGTACACCGCGAGCAACTGCATGAACCAGCCGGCGCACTGGAAGACGATCGCGCCGAACGCGGGCAGCGGGGAGCGCAGCACCGCGAGCCCCTGCCGAGCCATCGCGAGCAGCTGCCGAACCGGCCGGGCGCCGTCGAGTGGGCGATGCCGTCGCCGCGCGGTCACGAACGCGGCGGTGAAGAGCATGCCGCCGAGGATCGACACGATCACGAGGCTCGTCACCGCCCAGCCGGGGATCTTCGCCGTGGCGATCACGTAGGCGACGAGCAGCAGCGCTGGGAAGAGGTCGAAGAGCCGATGGGCGAAGACGGTGCCCACGAGCGCGCCGCTCGAGCCGCGGCCGCGCGGCACGTGCCGGCGCAGCACGGCCACGCGTGCCAGCTCGCCGATCCGTCCCGGAAGCACGGCGTTCGCGAGCAGGCCGACCGAGAAGGACGAGAAGACCCGGTCGAAGCGGGGCTGCGGCGGCTCGAGCGCCTGGTCGATCGTCAGCTTCCACGCGAACGAGCGGAGGATCACCGAGACGAGGTTGAGGCCGAGCGCGAATGCGACCCACGCCCAGTTGACGAGGTCGAACGCGTGGTAGACGACGTTCCAGTCGGGCCCGCGCCACCAGAGCAGGGCGGCGACGATCACGAGGAGTGGCAGCCCGAGCGCCGCGCGAAGCCAGCGGCTGCGCGGCAGGAAGCTCACGCCGCCACCGTCGCGCGCCCGGAGGCGCCGCGCGCGGAGTCGTAGATCCGCTCGAGCCGGCGGGCGATGTCCTGCCAGGAGTAGTGCTCGATCGCGTGTTGCCGTGCCGCGGCTCCGAGCCGCTGCCGGTGCTCCTCGTCGGCGAGCAGCCCTTCGACGGCGGCGGCCAGCGCCCCGGGGTCGTCCGGCGCGACGTCGACCGACGTCTCCGCCGTCATCACGTCGCGGTACCCGGGAATGTCGGATGCGACGACGGGGGTCGCACACGCGAACGCCCGCGTGAGCACCATCCCGAAGCTCTCGCCACCAAGCGAGGGCGCGACGAGAGCCTTCGCCGACGAGAGCTCGGCGGTCAGATCCTCCTGGGTGAGGAAGCCGAGCACGTCGATGCCGTCGTCCGGGACGCGAAGCCGGGTCAACAGCAGCCTGACCGCGAGCGGGTCGGCGCCGGCGATACGCAGGCGCGCGCCGGTGCGGGACCTGATCTCCGGCCAGGCGCGCAGCAGCACCTGCAGGCCCTTTCGCGGCTCCTGTCGGCCGGCGAACACGATCCGGTGCTCGCGCCCGCCCGGCTCCGCTCCCTCCGGGATGAGCACACCGTTCGGGACGATCTCGTAGTCGCCTGGCAGCCAGCGCTGCGCCGACGCGCGCGCCTGCTCGGAGACGGCGATCCGCCGGTCGAGCCGCTCCTCGAGGAAGCCCCAGACCGGGGTCGCCAGCCGCATCCAGCCGAGATCCCCGCTCGCGTGGTGCGTGCCCACCATCGGCCCGTCGAACAGCGCGAGCGCGGCGATGCACGGCGTCGGCGTCATCGGCTCGTGCAGGTGGAGGACGTCGAAGCCCTCGCTCGCGAGCACGCGCCTGATCCGGAGGATCGAGCGGGGGCTGAGGATGATGTTCGGCAGCGACCCGTTCGCCGGGACGATCACGGAGCGGCCGATCGGGATCACCTCGGGCGGAGGCACCCCGTGCCGCCCGACGCGCGGATGGAGCACGCGCGTGAACTGGCCGGGTGGATCGTTGCCCATGATCAGCCGGACGTCGTGGCCGAGCTCGCGGAGCGCCGCGGCCTGCAGCTCCGCATGCTCCACGACCGCGCCCCAGAAGGACCACGAGAACGGGACGACGATGCCCACCTTCATCTCCGCACGAGTCTACGCGTGGCCTGCACAATGCACCCATGCGGCTCGAAGGCGTCCATCACGTCACGCTGATCACCGGCGACGCGCCCGGGAACGTCGACTTCTACACCCGCGTGCTCGGGCTCCGGCTGGTCAAGAAGACCGTCAACCAGGACGACCCGACCGTCTACCACCTCTTCTACGCGGACGAGAAGGGCAGCGCCGGCTCCGACATCACCTTCTTCGAGTACCCGGGCGCGACGCGCGGCAAGGCCGGGCCGGGGATGGTGCACACGATCGTCTGGCGCGTCGGGTCGCCGGCTGCGCTCGACTTCTGGGCGCAGCGGCTCGCGGGGGAGGCGGGCAACGTCGGCAGGTCGGGCGACAGCCTGGTCTTCGAGGATCCGGAAGGGGTGCGGCACGAGCTGCGGGTCGTCGAGACCGACGACGAGCCGCTGGTCGCGAAGCACCCGGAGATCCCGGAGGAGCACGCGTTGCAGGGGTTCGACGGCGTCCGCGCGTACGCGATCGACCCGGAGCGCAGCAGCGCGCTACTCGAGGACACGCTCGGCTTCCGGCCGAAGGGCGACTACACCTGGGAGGCGCGCGGCGACAGTCGGGGTGGCTGGTACGCCTACGACGTGGCGCCCGAGGGCCGGGGCGTGCCCGGCGCCGGCACCGTCCATCACGTCGCCTGGGCGACGAACATCGACGAGCAGGACGCGTGGCAGGAGCGCGTCACCGAGGCGGGCCACCGGCCGACGCCGGTGATCGACCGCTTCTACTTCAAGTCGATCTACTTCCGGGAGCCGAACGGGATCCTGTTCGAGCTCGCGACGCTCGGCCCCGGCTTCGCCACCGACGAGGATCCGGAGCATCTCGGCGAGCGGCTCTCGCTGCCGCCCGACTTCGAGCACCTGCGCGAGCAGATCGAGCCGAAGCTGACGCCGCTGCCGAACCCGCGGGGATGACGCTCGATGTACTGGAGCGCCCTGCCGACGGCGAGCCGGTGGGCACGCTCGTCCTCCTCCACGGTCGCGGTGCAGACGAGCACGATCTCTTCCCCCTGCTCGATGCGATCGATCCGGAGCGCCGGCTGCGGGGCCTCACCCCGGGCGGCCCGCTCTCGCTGCCGCCCGGCGGCCGGCACTGGTACCGGCTCGGAGGGATCCCAACCCCCGACCCGGAGACCTTCTGGCCGAGCTTCGAGGAGCTGTCCGGCTTCCTCGACGGGCTCGGAGGGCCGCTCGTGCTCGGCGGCTTCTCGCAGGGGGCGGTGATGAGCTACGCGCTCGCGTTCGGGCGCGGAGTGCCGAAGCGCCCGGCTGCGCTGTTGCCGCTCTCCGGGTTCATGCCCGAGGTCGAGGGCCTCGAGCTCGACCTGAGCGGGCTCGACGGCTTTCCGGTCGCGATCGCGCACGGGTCGCTCGACCCTGTCATCTCCGTCGAGTGGAGCCGTGCGGCCCGCGACGCGCTGACCGCCGCGGGGGCTGACGTCGCATATCACGAGGCACCGCTCCCGCACACGATCGACCCGCGAATCGTTCCGGTGTTGCAGGATCTCGTGGCCGCTGCGACCGGCCGCTAGCAAGTACGCCTCGGGTTACACCTGGCGGCCGATGGTGCTTCTGCCGTCCGCGCCGTAGCCTCGTCTCATGGCGAATGCAACGGTCGAGAGGGGTCCGCGGATCACGCCCCGGCAGCGCGACGTGATCGTCCTCATCGCTGCCGGCTGCTCCAACGACGAGGTCTCGGAGCGGCTCGGCATCTCCCCCAGAACGGTGAAGGCGCACTGTGACGTCCTTCGGCAGAAGCTCGGCGTGCGACGCCGGCGTCAACTGCCGATCGCGTACAGGAGCCTCACGGGCGATGACCCTCTCGCGCAGGGCCTCGGCCCCAGCGGGCCGGGGAGCTGACGGCAGCGCGCCCGCGACTCCTGTGGGGTCGCGGGCGCGCCTATTCACGCCGGCCGGAGCGAGGTACGCTGCGAGCGGGTCCCGTGGCACCCCCGACGAGACGATGGGCGAGGGCATCGCAACCGAGCCGAAGACGAGGCGCCGCAGGATCATCGAGCGCCCCCGGCTGACGCGCCTGCTCGACGAAAGCCAGGGCCGGATCAAGATGCTCGTCGCGCCGGCCGGCTACGGCAAGACGACGCTGGCCCGGCAATGGCTGAAGGACAAGCGCGCGGTCTGGTACACCGCAACCCCGGCGTCGGTGGATGTAGCGGCGCTGGCGGCCGGACTGCAGCAAAGCGTCGCAAGAGTGTGTCGCGGCGCGGGTGAGGCACTGCTGGAGCGCATTCCAGTCACACGGGTGGCTGGCGACGAGGCCCAACTGCTAGCCGGGATGCTTACGAGCG